>JAKJGA010000334.1 GCA_022704645.1 Spirochaetota bacterium | reverse complement strand
GATTCTTAACTATTGTTGTTAATGTCAGTAAACCGTTTGAAGGAGTTCGGATATATTTATCATAGGTATAAATATTTTTGATAGACCTTCTATACGGAAGATTTCCCGGCTCAATGAATCGGATTTTTTTTATTTCACGATGCGGAATTTTTATTTTCATTAAAGACCTGAGTATATTGAAATTAGTTATTCTTTATTTTAAGCAAAAAGCAAAAGACTGGCAGCCATTACAATCATGCCCGAGATAAGACCTCCGATTGCCAGATGATGCTCTCCGTATTCTTCAGCAGTCGGAAGCAATTCGTCAAGAGAGATATAAACCATAATGCCGGCGACAGCCGCAAAAATCACACCGAAAGTAGTATCATTGAAAATTGATCTCAAAACAAAATAGCCGATGATCGCGCCGACTGGTTCAGCAAGTCCGGATAAGAAGGATAAAATGAAAGCTTTTTTGCGGCTTTTTGTTGCATAGAATACAGGAGCTGAAACTGCGAGACCTTCAGGAATATTGTGTATTGCAATCGCTACGGCAATACTTATTCCAAGTGTCGGGTTAGTCAAACCACTCATGAAAGTTGCCAGACCTTCAGGGAAATTATGAATTCCGATTGCAAGCGCAGAAAAGGCTCCCATGCGCAGAAGCTTTCTTTTATCTTTCTCAGAGGATTTTTGAATCTTCTTGTCGACATTCAGTTCATGCGGATTTTCGTAAGAAGGGATTAGTTTGTCGATTAAAGCAATGATGAACATACCTGCAAAAAACGAAACAACAGTCCAGAAATATCCCTGTTTGTATC
>JAKJGA010000159.1 GCA_022704645.1 Spirochaetota bacterium | reverse complement strand
ACAACAAACGTGACCGACAACACCAGCGGTGATTCAAAACCTATCGCAAGCGCGGCAATATCAATTAAAGATTCCAATGGAGTCGTCATAGCTCAGTTTCCAAAAACAGATTCAAGCGGAAACGCATCATTCGCAGGATTCATTTCCGATGTCGCAGGATCAGTAACTGCTTATATCGATTTCGAATATCTTAAAAACGGCGAAATTAAAACCTACACTTATACCGTTTCAGCTGACTCTCTCGCCGATCTCATAGCTAAAATGGAATCAGGAATTGCAGTTCTACGCAACGTCGTTGACGGAACACCTGCAGAGACTGACGATAACACGCCTCCTTCAACAGTTCAGCAGGTTGCATTTGATGTTTATATCAGAAATCAGGAAACAAGCGAAGTTATACCAGGCGCGGTGCTCCAGATAGTTAAAGTAACCGATGTGGTAAAAAATTCCGCAGGCGAAATTATATCTTTCAATGAAACAACAGAAGTTATTACTTCATTGATTTCTGATGCAAATGGAAAAATTGACGGAACAATTCCGATCAATACCGCTGAAGGATATGTTTCAATAATTGTTAAAGCTAACGGTTATGAAGAAGCAAAACCTTCAGTATGCAAAGACATTTCAGGTCTCACTTTAATTGATGGTCAGATTGCTCTTAAAAAGCAGAGCGAACCTACAGGAACAGATAATGACGGTGACGGAATTCTAGCTCCAAACGAAGGAACAGATGTTGACGATAATGATGCATCGGTTGCTGTAATCAACACTGCTTCTTATGTATTCGCTTTTGAAGACAATTACGACAACGGAACAAAAAGAGGCGATGCTGACTTCAATGATGCAGTCGTAAAAGTTACATATAAACAATACGTTAATGCTGAAGGAAAAACAACAAAGATCGAAATAATCACCAAGCCTCTAGCAGCAGGTGCAGGTTATCACAATAAGTTTGCAATCCGCATAGCAGGAAAAGATCATGTAATTTACACAAATCTTCACGAACCTTTCCGTGCAAATGGATATGACAAAGAAGACTGGAACTGCAACAGCGCAAATGGTTACACTTACATCGATGTTCCCGAAAAAACAACTGTGGTTGAATATCCCGAAGGAATAAGTGCGAAAGATTTAGGTTCAATGCCTTTCGATCCGTTTATAGTCCCTAACAATGACTCATGGAGAGGCGAAGTTCATATTCCGGCATTCAACACAACATATAATGGAGCGCTTATCGACAGCAAGAATTTCCCTTGGGCAATAGTAATACCGGAAGACTGGCAGTGGCCGTGTGAAGGTTCAAAAGACGGTATCTACTCCGCCTACAAGAGATTCAGATCATGGTATGAGTCAAAAGGAACAGCGAATAAAGACTGGTATCTTTATCCGGATGACAAGTACACTTTTAAACGCTGAGACCGTCAGGTAATCATTACCAAGACGTTTTCATAAATTTCAAAGCCCCGAGTACCCCCCGGGGCTTCTTTTTTACTTTTTACGCGCAAAACACATAATCCATTTCGATGAATCTTCTGCAATATCCCACAACGAAGATTCTTTTACTTTATCAATTGTTTTCCGTCTTGATTGATGTCCGTCTTCAAGATAAAGTTTTCCATCAGGTTTTATGAGGACATAAAGTTCTCGTAAAAATGATTTATAGTCAGATACCATGTGAAACATATCAAGCGCATAGATAACATCAACCGAATTAGGTTTTACAGGAACAACTCCGTTCTGCGACAAAACAGGTTTTATATTTTTATAAACCGACCGCTCAGAGATTTTATGGGCACACTTTACTGCAAGAGGATGAACATCAACCGCATAAACAAGACCTCTTTCTCCTGTAAGTTTCGAAGCTTTTTTCAGACAGCTGCCGGTTCCGCATCCGCAGTCAAGCACAACATCTCCTTCTTTTATCCCCATCAAATCAAGCTTATAATCGTGAGGCATTACAACATCCCGTATTTTAAAAAGAACAGCCATCATTCTGAAAAATACTGACGGCATTACATCCATCGAGTTTCCGAAAATTATGTTTTTCACATCATTCCCCGTTTGACTTGTTCTTGTGTAAATATCTTTTAAATCCTTCAGAGCCTTCTTTTTCCCAAAACTCGCAATATTCATCGTAATTCTCTGCGACTTCAGGCGGAAAATCTGCCAACTGACCGCATCTTTTTTTCATTTTACGCGACATGTGTTTTCCGATATGCCTGGCGGGATGATGCTTGAGGCTTCCGAAAAGAATCTTGGACAAAATAACCAACCCTACACCCTGAAAGAATGTTATTGATTTAATTCCAAAAAGATCCGGCATCAGCCAGTTCCACAAATGCATAAAAATAAATCCGAATATTCCTGCCAGAAGCAGTGCACCGGCAGCTCCTGCGATTACCATTCCTATAATTTTCAATACATTAACTGCTCTGCTTTCATTCTTCATAATAATCCTCCTTTGAAAATCCTATCTGATGCAGAATGTTTTCCATTTTTTTTAACGCTCTCGATTTTCTCGACAGAAGAGTTCCAACCGGTTCACCAAGAATCCTTGAGCACTCTTTGAAACTCATACGTTCAAATTCAGTCAGACAAATTATCTCTCTTTCTTCCGGACGTATAAGATTTAGAGCTTCAAAAATCAGCCGGCTGATCTCCTTCCGCTCCGATTCATCCTCTACGCTGTACTTCAGATCGCACAGAAAATCTGAAATTGTTACACCCGAATCATCACAGACTTTTTCGTTAACAGAAACATCATCTTTTGTCTTTCGAAAAGCATCGATAACCCTGTTGCGTAAAGACCTATAGACATATGACGACAGATTTTCAACCGGTGAAGCATCGGCCGAATTCCAGATTGACAATATCACATCCTGGACAATATCTTCACCGTCACGGTCAGAAACATCACTGATCAGCTTCCTGACGAATGCCACCATTCTTGGTCTTTCTTCTTTGTAGAACTGACTGATTCTGTTTTTCAATTTCGTTAATCCCGCACCTTAAGGCTCATAGCTTATAACGGAATAACGCAAGTTTTATTGCAGAAAAATATCTGCGATGAAGTAATTTATTTCTCAACGAAGTGTAAACATCAAACAGGATATAAAGGATTTAAAAAAAACAATCAGCAGGTATTTCAGATTGAGGTTTCGACAAAGCCTGATAAACTAATCGTTATAGCTTATCAGGCTTCACATGTTGAAGAAATATGAAATTTATATTTTGTTAGCTATATCAAGAATCATTTTTTTACTTACTTCATCTTTCTCGGTCAAAGCTTCTTTTTCAATTGATTCTCTCATTTTATTTGAGAGAGCTTTCTCTAAGAAGTTTGAACCTTTCTTGATATCAACTTTAAGAAGTTCCGCGAGAATTGCTCTCTTTGCGTTCAAGTCGCTGTTAGGTTTTACCTTAGAAATAACATCTTTTACAACAGTCCACTGGTCAGCCATTTTAAATGAATTCAGAATAGACACCATCTTGCCGCCGGAATTATCCTGAGCGAATTGATCAGATTTCACCGAATTAAAATACTGATGTCTTGCAGGATAATTAACTTCAAGAACATCCTCAAGTTTTCTAACCGGTGCGGCATTATCCTGAGTTGTATTCTGGATAACAGGTATAAATGACCGCTGAGTGCCAAGATCAAAAAATACCCATTCTGCAGCTGGTCCGTTAAAATCAGGACGAAGCACGAGTCTGGAACCGTTCTTTGACGCGTTATTTTCAAGGGCAACAATTACCCCAGGTGAATAATATATTTTCCATCTTCCGTCACGGAGATATTTTAATTCAAAATGATCCGCGCGGGTTCTCGCTTCAACCTTTCCAGTAGGAACAATTGCATTAATACCCCAATAAGAATTACGCGCGAAATTTATAAAATATCTACCGACAGCAGAGCCCTGCGCCGGACGGAAAATAAAGAGTCTGTCATCCGGATCACCTTTTTCTCTCTCCCACACTCCCATGTGAAGCCAGTCTCCCTTACCTATTGGTTTAAAATTCCCGCTATCCTTTCCGGGTTTTCCGGGAACATCCCATATGCCTTTTGTAGATTTTCCGACTTCAAGAGCCGACTGAATTAAAAATGTTCTACCGCCGAAACCATACTGGTCATTCGCCTCTTGAGGATAAAGAAATGTCATCCCCGCGAATAGAGAGAAGAACAAAACAAAAATTTTTTTCCCTAACGTTCCTGCCATAAATACCTCGTGTTTTTGTTTTTGACACTAAAGAAATAGATTTGATCTTTTTCTTTAGTGCCTGCAAATATTTTAAAAAACAAAAAAAGTGAAGTCAAGGTATTTACTTATGATGAGGTGATGAAAAATC
>JAKJGA010000158.1 GCA_022704645.1 Spirochaetota bacterium | reverse complement strand
AGTCTCAAGTATTTTTACCGCATCAGTATAACTAAGACGCTCAAATGACGATGACGCAATTTTTTCGAGGCGGCTTATAACGCCTTTCTGAACAAAATCATCGAAAAATTTCATCTCATCCGGATTGTTATCCAAAACATATTTGAAAATATACTTCAGAAAATCTTCTGCCAGATCCGCGTTATCTTCAAGCGTTGAAAAGGCGGCTTCCGGTTCAATCATCCAGAATTCTGCAAGATGACGCGATGTGTTGGAATTTTCCGCTCTGAATGTCGGACCGAATGTATATATTTTTCCGAGAGCGGTAGCAAACAGTTCACCTTCCAGCTGACCGCTCACTGTCAGATGAGATTCCCTGCCGAAAAAATCATCTTCATAATTAATTCTTCCGTCTTTAAGCGGAGGATTTTTCATATCAAGAGTCGTTACGCGGAACATCTCGCCTGCACCTTCGCAGTCGCTTGCGGTAATTATCGGTGTATGAACCCAGTAAAAATCGTTCTGTTGAAAAAATGAGTGAACAGCAGCTGCGAGCGAATTTCTGACACGGAAAACCGCGCCGAATGTATTAGTTCTCGGGCGCAGATGCGCGATCTCACGGAGAAATTCAAACGAATGACGCTTTTTCTGAAGGGGATATGAATCAGCCGGAGCTTCTCCCAATATTTCAACAGATGACACCTTGACTTCATAGGCCTGACCGGCTGCAGGAGATTTAACAAGAGAGCCGTACGCCGATACGGAACTTCCCGTTCCGCATTGCAAAAAACCGGCATACCCGTCTGCATTTTCTTCAACAACCAGCTGAATATTCTTCTGAGATGAACCGTCGTTTACTTCAGCAAAGCAGATTCCCTTACCTTCTCTTTTTGTTCTTATCCAACCGCATACTCTTAACTCGTTTATTTCCTCTTTTGAGTTTAACAGGTTTTTTACCGGAATTCTTTTCATTTTTCTGTCCTAATTCTTTAGTAAGTTCAGCAGCAATCATTTTCTCAAGTGCAGAATTTAAAGATTCTACATCCTTGTATTTTTCGGGTTTAACCGGATCAAGAAATTTTATGGTCATCTTCTTTCTGCAGAAAAATCTTGGAAACATTTTTTCTCTCGGCCATATTTCCGAACTTCCTTTTATCACGGCAGGAATAACTGCTTTGGAAATGTTTTTAGATAAATATGCTGCACCGATCTTGAATTTTCCCAAAACCCCGTATGAACTTCTTGTTCCTTCAGGAAAAATAAGTAAAGAAGCGCCACCTCTGAGTATATCAGCACCGGCTTTCATTGCAGGAATAATATCACCGCCCCTGTCGACGAAAAGTCCGTTTGATCCTGGAAAAAGATATTTGATAAAACGAAGTTCCTTTTTGCTTATGACCCAGACTCTGCGTCTGATATTTTTCGGCATCAGAGAAAGCATCACAAGGCTGTCAAGATTTGACGAATGATTCGCAACAATAATGCTGTTTTCAAAATCTGCTTCGTTGAATCCCGACAATTCAGCCTTCCAGAAAATCCGCGCAATTTTCTTTATCTTCCAGAAAGCGAATGATACGACAGGATTCGGAAACATTTTAGACTTATGCTTTATCGGTGTTTTCAGAATTTTTTCATCTATGCTCACGGAAGAACCTTCAGGAAACGAAGCAATCATTTTTATCAGATTCTCTGCGGTATCAGCTGATCTTATTTTATCAACATTTACACGGATTCCGAATTTCTCTTCACAGAACGAAGCAAAGTCAATTACGCCAAGAGAATCAAGACCAAGATCAGATAGAGTATCGTTCGATTTTATTTCCTTTAGCTTCTGTCTCTTTTTAAGAACTTCAGCAACAAGTTCCTCCTTTGTATTCTCTGGCACAAAAAGAAGCCTGGTTTCAACTGTATCATTTTCAGAAGTCATAAATTTTCCGCTTTCAACAAGTCGGATAACCTCATGTACCAGAATCTTGCGTGTTGTGTTTTTCGGCAACGGATCAAAAGACAGCGAAAAGTTTGAAATAAGTTTATACGAAGGAAGTCCCTTGCTGAGAGATGCTATTTCCTTTTTTATTAAAGCAAAGCTTTCAGAATTTTTTTTGCGCGGCACAATCGCGGCGCATACAGTTTCTCTTCCGGCTACTCTTCTTCCGAAAACGCAAATTTCTTCTATCATAGATGAACGTTTATAATGCGCCTCAAGTTCCGCCGGATAGACATTTTTACCGGAATCAAGAACAATTGTACTTTTTGATCTTCCCGTAATAAAAAGATAACCGTCTTTATCAATTTTTCCGATATCACCGGTATTGTAGTAACCTTCCGAATCAAAACATTCTTTATTAGCTTTATCATTTTTATAATAACCGTTCATGACCGAAATTCCTTTCAGCCATATTTCGCCTATTCCTTCTTTATTCTGATTTTTGAGTTTTGGAATATTTCCATTCATTACAGGTCCGACAGAACCTTCCTTGTTTTTCTTCGGATGTGAAATCGCGATAGGTCCGTTAGTTTCAGTAAGACCGTAACCTTCAACAATCTGAAGACCTATTCTCTTATAGTAACGGAAATATTTTTTCTTCAGTGGTGCACCGCCGCTTATGAAATACTTCATTTTTTTTCCGAAAACCTTTCTTATCGGACGGAAAACAATTTTCGGAATAAAACCCAGTCCGGTATACTTAAATAAAGGCTGAAAAGTCAGAAAGAACATCAGAACAGCATATTTAAATTTCGAAGCTTCACGGGCCTTGTTAATGATCGTGTCCATGAATATTTCCCAGAGTTGGGGCGCAGCCGGAAAAATGGTAAATTCGTGTTCGCCAAGTGTTTTTATTATATCAACGCCTTTCAAAGAACGAAGAAAATAAAATGAAGCACCGACGTTGAACGGACCTCCGAAATTAGCCATAAAAGCATATGAATGGAAAAGAGGAAGAATGCAGAGAAACTTGTCCTCTTCATTTATACCAAGATAATTCAGACATGAAATTGAACTTCTAAAAATGTTTCCATGAGATAGAACAACAATCTTCGGTTCACCTGTAGTCCCGGATGTAAATGAATATGTTGCAGGGTCATCAGGAGTTATCTGGATATCCGAAATATACTGTTTTTTCTCGATATTTTTATCCAGGGATATTTCAAATAATGGAAATCCTTTTAACTTTTTCTTAAATGCCGGAGAAATAAAAGCTGCTTTTGCCTTAACGGTTTTCGTCATACGAAGGTAGTCTTTCTCCGAAAGATTGGTATCCAGCGGAAGAGCGACGCAGCCGCATAGCGTTATTGCCATGTAAGTTATCACCCATTCGGCAGAATTTTCCGCCAATATTGCGACTACATCTCCTTTTGATAATTTCTTCTTACGTAAAAATGCCGCTCTGCGCAATGCGAGATTGTAAGCTTCACCGTATGTTATCGTTTCATCGAAAAGAATTTTTCCTGAATATTTAAGCGATCTTGCTCTGAAGAATTCATTGAGGTTATTAAAATATTCCATTATCGCCCCCGTTTGATTATTGTAAAAAGACCGGCAAATTTTTCAACAATTTAAAAAAAAGCCGGTCTTTGCGCTTGACAATTTTATTGCAAAAATAGCCTCTAATATGATTCTAAAATATTGGAGCATTTTCAGCCATAATGCCGTTTGACAGAATTGTCCTGTTTAAAGACATCTTCTCAATCCCCTTCTTTTCTGAATTAAAACAGCTCCATGAGTCATTGACTAATGACCGGAAAAGAGCATCATTATCTATTTCAAAAATTGCCGAAATTCTCTGCAGTGAAACCAGTTTGACCGTCATCAACCTTCTGACAAAAAGCGAAAATGCTTATTCTCTTCTTTGCGAGAAGGGAGAAAACATACCTGTTGAAATCCGCCTTGTTGCTGAAAATGATATCAAACTCATATTATCTTTACTTAAAAATAATCCAATTAATTCCGAACCTGCAGATAAAGAAAAAACTCTTCACCCTCTTTTTAATCTGCGTTTTCCGAAAGTTGAAGCAGACGAAAAAGAAATTCTTGATCACCTCGAGAAAATCTGGAGAAACCGGGGCTGCGGAATATTTTCAGAAAGTCATTTTTTCAAATGGAACGGAACTGAAGTTCTTCCTATTTATTCTTTTGACAAAATTACTTTCGCAGATCTCGCAGGATATGATGATTATAAAAACACAATAATAGAAAATACCGGGATTCTTTTATCAGGTAATCCTGCAAACAACATTCTTCTTGCCGGAAGCCGAGGATGCGGAAAGTCTTCAATGATAAAAGCTGCTGCAAATCATTTTGCAAAAGACGGATTAAAATTGATTGAAGTTTCTAAAAAAAACATTCTCGGTATTGAAAAACTTTTCAATAAACTTGCGAACCGCGGACTTAAAT
>JAKJGA010000157.1 GCA_022704645.1 Spirochaetota bacterium | reverse complement strand
GGAATTAAAATAGTAATATTTTCAGAAAGATTAATATAATTTCTGGTATACAGTGATTTTTTCCAGTATTTTGAGAGAACTTTATCAACGTTCTTGGATGTTTTTTCAATTTTACCCTTTGCATATTTTTTCTGCATCTGCAAATTTCTATCTCTTACAAGACTTTCAATTTTATCAACATGCGCGCCATGATTCAATGTCCCGGGTCCGCCGTTACAGCCCATTTCGCAATTGAGACAGTCTACCAAAAGTGGATTTGTACCGGAAGATATAGATTCAGAAAAGCCTTTTAAATATGGATAAATCGCATGGACTCCTTCAATTTTTCTTGTAACTGAAGAAATACCGGGCATATCCCTTTCAGCAGTTGCAAGAAGACCGCCGGGTGATGAAAAAAGAACTCCTCTCTCTGCTGGCGGATTGTCAAAATCTGTTTCAACAAAAGCAGAAAGATTTATACCGTTGACACGCATAAAATTATCAATTGATTTATACGTAACATTGTAAGTTTGACCGGAAAGTCCTGTTTCTTCAAATTCACGTTTTTTTGCATAACACGGTGAAATGACAGCAATTTTTGCATTAGCATATTGCTTATAGAAAGTTTTAATCATTTTTACAGTATGGAGCATTGGCGAATCTGCTGGTGCAAGATGTTCAATAAGTTCCGGCTGATACAACTCAATAAATGTAACTATTGCAGGACACGGCTGAGCAATTACTGTTTTCGGTTTGTTTTTCTTCACATGATCAAGATATGATTTTACAGTAAGCTCGGCGCCGAAACTGACATCAAAAACAGCTTTTATTCCAAGCGACTTCAGCCAGGTGTTCAATTTGAGATATTTGCCGGGAAAATTTGCAGCTGCCGCAGGAGCTACGATCGCAACCATTTCCACTCCGCTTCGAACATCAGAAAGAAAAGCATCTATATCATCCACTCCGCTTCGCGCTTCATGAGTACATGCATCGAGGCAATTCCCGCATCCCACGCACAAGTTGTCATTTATGGTAACATAATCTCCGGAACCGTCATTGCAAAATTTTACGGGACATGCAGAAATGCACGCATGACAGTTAACGCATTTCTCTTTATCAATCTCAATCACCTTGGACAGCTGTTTCATATTCTTTTACCTCTATTATTATATACCTCTTGTTTATCGGCATAAATAGGAATATAAGACTTAAATAATTATACAATATTTTGCAAAGAAATAAGATTTTAAGCTTTGCGGCGCCATCTTTCAGAATCAAAACATTCAATAAGTCCTGATTCCTCTAGACGTTTTAAAATCTTAATCATATCTGATTTTCTAATGCCGAAAGTCAACGAGAGGTCTTCAGTAGTTGAATAAGTACTTATTTTATCCAACACAGCCTTATCTATTTCTTTATCGCTGCAATTATCAAGTGATGAATCGATAATCTGAACATTGACCGGCAAAAGTTTTTCCGAAATCGCTTTCAGTTGATTAAATGAAGCTCTTGGTACGTTTTTTTCTGCTCCGGGTCTTGACAGGTAATTAAGCTGAACAACAACCGGTTCAATTGTCATCATGTATTTTTTTAAAAGATCAATCTCTTCTTCAGAATCATTTATACCGGGAATAACAAAATATTCTATAATAATCTTCCCGCAATACTCCCGGCATAGAGAACTGATTCCGCTTAAAATTTTTTCAACTGTAACTGATTCATGGGGTCTTAAAATTTTTCTTAAAGAAACATCAGTCATCGCATCCAGTGATGGAACTATAACATCTGCGGAAATTATTTCATCTCTTACTTCTTTTAAATTCAAAAGTGTACTGTTTGTCAAAACACATATTCTGTAATCAGGATAATGACTCTTTAAATATGATATTATTTTTCCTATTCCGCTATGAAGAGTCGGCTCACCCGAACCTGAGAAAGTAATATAATCAAGTTCAGGTTTCTGCGACAAATATTCGTCAAGTTCCCTTATAACATCCTCAGTTTTGACATATTCACGTCTTTCAACCGTAAGATGAGTTGTGGCGCCGCACTCACAATAGATACAGTCAAGGGAACATGTTTTGTAAGGAAGCAAATCAATTCCGAGAGAGATTCCGAGCCTTCTCGAATTAACCGGACCGAATAAATACTTCATATAATCTCCTTTATTGACAAATAAAACATTATATTATAAAATCAGAGCCGGTAAATGGCGGAAATTCTAAAACAGTAAAATGAGGATA
Organism: Spirochaetota bacterium; assembly: GCA_022704645.1. Taxonomy (GTDB): domain Bacteria; phylum Spirochaetota; class UBA4802; order UBA4802; family JAFGJZ01; genus JAKJGA01. The sequence goes on along the minus strand of JAKJGA010000157.1, from coordinate 2,176 downwards.
TATGAATTTATCAATCAGTTTTGAAAACAAAAAAAATATTATTCTTGCAGCCAGGAAAGCTGTTGAAACTGAACTCTTTAATAAATCTTCACTCATTCCTGATCTTTCTGATTCATTTTTTGACAAGAAAAGCGGAATTTTTGTGACTATTCATAAAAAAGGCAAGCTTCGCGGATGCATCGGCTACATTGAGGGCTTTATGCCTATACGTGAAGCAATCTACGATCTTGCCCTATCAGCTGCATTCAGAGATCCTCGTTTCAACCCTCTTTCTACGGAAGAATATCAGAACATAGATTTTGAAATATCAATTCTATCTCCGATAGAACGAATCAACTCGATTGACGAAATTATAATAGGCGAAGACGGTCTTATAATAACAAAAGGAATGAAAAGAGGACTTCTTCTTCCGCAGGTAGCAACAGAAAACAACATGTCCAAAGAAGAGTTTTTATCCCATACATGTATGAAAGCAGGTCTGTCTCCGAATGAATGGAAATCATCTGAAGTTCAGATTGAGAAGTTTTCAGCAGTGATAATACGTGAAAATGAATTTGTTTCTATGAATTAAAATATAATTATTAAAATTTCTTTTTCTAAAAGCATTCAATTTAATCTTGACAAAGAACCATTAGAGGTTGATTTTTCCGCCATGAAAACAAAATTATTACTTTTAACAGCATTCTTGTTACCGGCAGTCCTTAATGCAGGATATTCCGCCGGGCGATCATACTACACAAAGAAAAATTATGATAAAGCCAAAGAAGAATTTCTTTCTGCAGTGGAACAGAACCCAAAAGACGGAAACTCTTATTTCTTTCTTGGTGAAATTGAAAAAAATGCAGGTAACTTCAAAGAGGCAGAAGAATATTACCGACTCGCTATTGAAGGAAATACAGATAAGCGGTTTAAAAATTTTGCATACTGGAACTATAATTTAATGGTTGAACAGCGAGGTGAACCTAAAGATATAGTTATTGCATATAAAACTTTCTACAAGAATATGAATAATCATGAGTCAGTTAAAAAAATAGATTCACTCATCGATAAACTTTTGTGGACAGATAATCAGAACGCTCAGAATTTTTATAAAGAAGGCATCGCATTAAAAGAAAGCGGAAAGAAAAATGAAGCAATGGATTCATTTAAAAAAGCCTCATCTGAAGATTCCGCTTTTCTTGCACCTCATTATCAGATTGGCATGATACTTCTTGACCTCAACGACAAAACCGGAGCCGCAAGAGAACTATCAATTGTCGCAGAAAAACTTCCATTTTATTATGGAGCAAACAGAATACTTGCAGACATATATTTCAGCCAAAATTCATTCTCCAGCGCAGAAAAGTATTATTCAAACTGCATCATCTACGGAATCATCACAAGCGACACCGAATATACACTATTGCTTAAGCGTGCTACATGCAGATATAACATAAAAAATTATAATGAAGCTCTTGAAGATGCCGTTAAAGCATCAAATCTCAGAAAAACCGAAACAGATCCGCTTTTTATAATGTCTGCCATATACATCAATAATTCTGATTACGACAAAGCTGTTTCAACTTTGAAATCCATAGACAAACTTTTACCAAATTCACCTCAGGTTCTTTTTCAAATTGGAACAATTTATTATAAACAGAATAAGACGGAATACGTCACTTATTTCGATAAACTCTTCAACGCAGCATCAACATCAGAAGAAATTCCTGACAAGTTCTACAAAGCTTTTATTATCAACGCGAATTATCATTTTTCACAAAAATCATATTCTCAATTTACAAAAATCATTTCTGCTATTCCGGAAAAAATGATGGATAACCAGATGAAAATAAATGCAGGCAAAGCCTATTTAGAAACATTAAATTTTAAAAAATCTATTTATTTTCTCAGTTCTTCTACTTTGACCGGCGAAAATAAACTTCTTCTGGCATTAGCATATCTTAAGGACAATCAGAGAGATAAGTGCAAACAGATTCTTTCGGAAATAAAAAATGATTCCGCGATAAAGACCATGGCTCTTGATAATAAAAATCTCAAGCCGGTTATGCTGGAAATAATTAACGAAGATAAACCGATTAATGAACCGGTTAAATCTCCGGATGCAGTTTCACAGTAATGTTCGAAATACGCGATTTTAAGGCTAAAATCGGAAATTTTAATCTTGGAGAAATAGATT
>JAKJGA010000156.1 GCA_022704645.1 Spirochaetota bacterium | reverse complement strand
AAGAAAGAAGAAGATTATAAACAGGGAATAGGAATTAATGTAAAGGATATTGATGAAGAGACCGCTTATCAGTTCAGAATAAGGGATAAAAACGGAGTCGTCGTGACAGAGGTTCTTCCGGGATCTCCGGCAGAGAAAGCCGGAATAATGAGGGGGGATCTCATAAAGCAGGTCGAAAATGTTTCGATAAACGGTGTTTCCGACTATGAGAAAACTATAAATTCATCACTCGGAAATTCAAAAATACTTGTACTTGTTAAGCGTGGAAATCAGCAGCAGTATCTGGTTATCAGAATGAGATAATTGCTACAGCCCTTATCTTGAGCATTTAGAACTGCTTAAGATAAGGGAATTGTTATTATAAATTCACTTCCGTTTCCTGAAGAAGATTTTACTTTGATGTCCCAGTTGAGTATTTCGAGGCAGTGCTTTACGATCGAAAGTCCGAGACCCGTTCCGCCTGTTTCTCTTGAACGGGCCTTGTCTACTCTGAAAAACCTTTCAAAGATACGTTCTCTCAGTTCTTCGGGAATTCCTATTCCCGTATCTTTGATTGTTACTAGTGCTGAAGATCCGTCAATTTCGTTTTCAATGCTAATTCTGCCGTTGTGTGTATTGTAGCTCGCGGCATTGTCGATAATGTTGAAAAAAACATGTTCAATCAGAAAACGGTTGGCTTTTACTGTATAATCAAAGTCGCTTTTATTGTATTCGATAATAAGTTCTTTTTCTGCAAATTTCGGAGTAAGTATATCTATTATTCCTGAAATGAGATTTTCCATTCTAACATTTTCTTTTTCAAAAAAATTTGTTGTTTCGAGCATATTCAGCTTGAGCATGTCCCCAATTATCGCGTTTTGTCTGTTGAGATTTGCTATAGTCTTATCAATGAATTTAATTCTCTGATTATTATCATCAGGAATATTTTTTATTGTTTCGAGATAACCTTTTGCAATAGTTATCGGCGTCTTTAATTCGTGAGACAAATTTCCAACAAGTTCTCTTTTGAAAGAATCAATTTTATTTTTCTCTGTAATATCCCGCATGGAGAGAATAAGTCCATGGAAGGAATTTTCGTAGAAAACGGGTTTTATCAGTGTTTCATAAGTTTTGCCGGATATCCTGACAGTTTTGCTGATTTCATTTTTTGATTCTATGGTTTTTTTGACTGCGGAATTTGTTTCGCTGTTTCTAATCGAATCATAATATTTAACCGTTGAATCCGAAGTGATTGAAAAAATGTTTTTAAATGAATTGTTTGAAGTTAAAAGATAGCCTTCATTGTCGATAAAGGCTAGAGCATCGGAAATATTCGAAAACAGATCATTAAGTTTTTTCTTTTCGATTTCTGTACGGTATATCTGATAATCGATTTTATCCGCTATTAGATTCATTTTGCGGATTATTGAAAAAACTTCACCATATCTGTCTTCGCTGATTCTGAATGTATAATCGCCGGAGATAAGTTTATCTGAAAAAAGTAATACCTTTTGCAGAGGTTTTTTTATTTTTGTCTGGTAAAGAAAGTAAAAGAATAAAAGAGTCAGAAGCACCAGTAGTGAAATGACTGAAAAAAATGTAATAGGTCTGAAAGAATCAACTCCGCTTTTTTGAAATATATATATAATTCGCCCATTGTGCTTAAAATTGCAAATATAATATACGCTTTCATCATGAGAGTTTAGTGTAAGATATATGTTTTCTTCATCACGGTCTTTTACGAGAGCGGAAGATAATTCTGAAATGCTGAATGGCAGATTGCCGTATGCCGATAAATTTCCGTTTTCACTTACTGCAATTGCATTGTTGGAAGATGATGAAATTATTTCAAGGGTCTGCGGGTCAGCGGTTATCCGTACGTTTTTTGCTGTTTGTTTAAGCCGGAAAATACTTTCAAGATAGTCTCCGCGTTTTATAAAAAAATTCGTTGTGATGAAAATTAAAAGAATAAGACCTGACACCGGAATAATAACTGCTAAGGAAATATTCGATAATAAATTTCTAAGCATCCACTAATCCTGTTTGAATCCGTAGCCGACACCGGAGAATGTTGTAACAATATTTTTGTAAGAACCGATTTTTTTACGCAGATTCATGACGTGAACATCGATTGTTCTGTCAACAACGTAAATGTCATTGCCTCTTATGCTGTCAATGATATTGTCTCTTGAAAATATTTTGCCTGGGTGTCTAAGAAAAAGTCCGAGAATTTCAAACTCGGTTTTAGTAAGTTTGATGTCCGTACCGTCGACATTAACACGGTATTCTTCCGGAAAATAGCTTAATCCCTTATATGAAAGAACCTTTGACTGATTGGTCGTTTCTTCTTTGCTGTTTGAATATCGTCTGAGTACGGCTTTAACTCTTGAAGATAGCTCCTTTACGCTGAATGGTTTCGGCACGTAATCATCGGCTCCAAGCTCCAAACCGAGAACTTTGTCGAATTCGTCGGTTTTAGCTGAAAGAAATATTACAGGAATATCCTTTGAGGAATTTTTTGATTTTACGTAACGGCAGAATTCATAACCGTCTTCTTCCGGCATCATTATGTCGAGAATAAACAAGTCGGGAATACTTCCTTTTGCAAGTTCAGCTTTTGCAAGTGACGGTCTGGAAAATGTACGGGTTTCGTATCCCGCAGAGTCCAGATTGATTTTAATAATTTCAAGTATATCTTCTTCGTCATCGAGAACATAAATCTTTTTTTTCATCTTTCTTCCTGGTCGAGAAGCGCTTTAAATTTGCTTTTTGAAAGATGACGGATGTCGTCACCCTGAATGTAATAAACCGCGCGTTCGGCAATATTCTTGATGTGATCCCCGATTCTTTCAAGCGACTTTGACGCTTTTATAAGTGCCATGGCTTGAGCTATGACAGAAGGATTCTCAAGCATATATGAGTATAGTTCCCGGTATATCTGGCTGTCAAGTTCATCAAGCATTTTATCCATTTCGAGAACTTTCACTGCTTTTTCTGTGCTCTTTTCTGATACGGCTAGCAATGAGAATTTCATCATTTCGGCGGATATTTCAGCCATACGGGGAATATCTATTAGAGGCTTTACCAGAATCTGTCCGGCAAGTTTTTTAGTCTGTCTTGCGATTGTAGAGGCGAGATCTGCAATGCGTTCGAGATCGGTGTTTATTTTCATTACGCTGAGAATAAATCTGAGATCTGATGCTGCGGGCTGTTGGGTGACTATTATTTTCAGGCACAACTCATCTATGTCTTTTTCCATCTGATCGATTTCTTTATCATTTTTGGTGACTTTTTTTGAAAGAGAAAGATCCTGGGTTTTCAGAGATTCGACCGCGTCGGCAATTGCTTCAAGCGATAAGTCGCTCATTCTGAAAAGCATTTCTTTGAGCTGGCCGAGTTCTTCTTCAAGGTGTATTTGCATATTATCTCCATTCCGCACGGGCGGCTTTAACTGTCTTTGATAAGGAAGATAGTTAAAGCCCTGTAAATATTATATAAAGAAATTATGAATAATCCCTTAAGATTCCTTTTGCTTGACATGACTTAGTCTGTTTATATTCTGACGGTCAATTATTACGAGGTATTATGAGATATTCAAGATATTTAATTCCAACAATGAAAGAAGATCCTTCAGATGCGGTGGTATCAAGTCATCGCCTAATGATGCGTGCCGGGCTTGTCAGGAAAGAATCAGCCGGAATGTATGTATATCTTCCTCTAGGCCACAAAGCTCTCAGAAAGATAATAAATATAGTACGTGAAGAGATGGATAATTCCGGTGCGCTCGAATTTCTGATGCCGGAACTTACAAATGCTGATTTATGGAAAGAATCCGGCAGGTGGAATACCATGGGGCCGGAAATGTTCAGGATTAAAGACAGAAATAATCTTGAATACGCTCTCGGGCCGACACATGAAGAAGCTTTTACAAACGCCGTGCGTTCGACTGTAACTTCGTACAAGGAACTTCCTATTAATGCTTATCAGATAAATACTAAATTCCGTGATGAAATCCGCCCTCGGTTCGGAGTGATTAGAAGCAAAGAATTCATTATGAAAGATGCTTATTCTTTCGATGTTGACGAGGAAGGATTGGATAAATCTTATCAGACCATGCGTTCTGTTTATAGAAAAATATTCGACAGATGCGGTCTTGCGACAATTCCGGTTCAGGCTGATACCGGAAACATGGGCGGAAGTGCATCTGAAGAGTTTATGGTTGCGAGTGAAGTAGGAGAAGAGACTCTTTTGATATGCGGGGCGTGTTCATACAGGGCAAATCAGGAAAAAGCTGTTTTTAAGCGTGAAGAAAAAACCGGTTCCGTTTCCGGTGAACTTGAGAAAGTTCATACTCCCGATGTTAAAACCATTGATGATCTTGCGAAATTCTTTTCAACTGATGCTGACAAATTTCTGAAATC
>JAKJGA010000155.1 GCA_022704645.1 Spirochaetota bacterium | reverse complement strand
GGAAATAATTAACGAAGATAAACCGATTAATGAACCGGTTAAATCTCCGGATGCAGTTTCACAGTAATGTTCGAAATACGCGATTTTAAGGCTAAAATCGGAAATTTTAATCTTGGAGAAATAGATTTAAGAATTTCAGAAGGCGAAATTCTTTCTCTTTGCGGAAAATCATCATCCGGAAAATCCGTTTTTATTTCATCTCTGTCCGGTGCGATAAAAAATCCAAGCGGCGACTTTTTCTTCAAAAGTTCATGCATAAACAATGAACTAAAAAGTTATATTAGCTCAAATGAAACCATTCCTTCAAAAGATGAATCTGTTACGGTGAAGGAATTTTTTTATTTGTCACGGCGAAAAATAAAAGGCAAACTTAGTTTCTTTAACGAAGAAGATAAAAGCCTCATATCCGAATTATCATCAAATTTTGGATTAAAAAAATACATAAATGATAAAATTCAGAATATTCCTCATTCTGCAAAGAATCTTCTTTTTACCGCAGCCAAGATTTCACAATCAAAAAAGATACTTCTTCTTGACGCGCCGGAAGCACTATTAGATCCATTATCTCTTAAGATTCTCAGCAGAGAACTTATAAAATATTCCAAAAAATCAAATATAATCATTATGGCAAATAATGATCCGAATTTCTCAATTTGTACTGCTGACAGCATTGCGATTATGAATGAAGGTAAAATTATCAAACAGGGTGATTCATCTGTTTTCTCTAATAATAGCATCAAAGATTTTTTTGAAACTGAGGGTGTTATCGGTACAAACATCGAAAGCGGCAAAAAATATATCCGCTTTTTCTAAAAGCATATTTTCAATTAGATTATCAGGTATAATACTTAATTTTCATTTTTGCTTCTTCAATTGAATCAACAATGATAAAATATTCATAATTATGCATACGCTCAATCATTTCCCTAAGATCACTCCCCGGCCGCATTATTATAACACGTTTTCCGATATTTTTGGCATCAATACCTGCCGTCACAAAAATATTCATACCCGAGGTAGTAATAACACGGATATCCCTCATATCAATTACAAGATTCTGTTTTTTCAGGTTATCTCTTAGAAAACGCTCAAATTCACTGCACACAGATAGAGAAAGATTTCCGTATAAGGTTATCAGTTTATAATTATCAAAATCCTCAGACGAATAAGAAAAATCCATTAATTTTTCCAGCTGTTACCATGATAAATTTTTGCTGCAGATTCAGAATGCATTATCTCTTTGATACTTTTTTTCAGAGTGTCAGGATAAATTGTAACAGAATCCAATTCTTCAGATGCAAAATACCTGTATCCCGACAATCTTTTATCAGAACCGAGTTTAATCTTTCCTGATTTATAAGTACATAAAAAAATTATATTAAAAATATGACGAGTTGAATCAGGCGATATTGATTCAGAAACATATACAATATCTTTAGGAGTTATCTCAATCGATAATTCTTCCAGAAATTCACGTTTAAGTGCAGTTCGGGCATCTTCACAAAAATCAACACCGCCGCCCGGAGCAAGAAAATATGATTCACCATCTTTTGTGTGTTCGACAAGAAGAACTTTTCCGTTTTTAATAATAATTCCGCCGACACGGATGCGTATTTTCTTTTTAGGCAAATTACAACTCCAAAGTACCTTTTCTTTTCATTTCGAGAGCTTTTTCCGCTGCAGAAGCCTCTGCTCTTCTGATACTGCTTCCTGAAGCACGTACTATTTCTTTTCCCTTAATCAGCAAGGCAACTTCAAAATTTTTACAATGATCAGGTCCGCTTTCATTAATAAGTTTATATTCGGGTTTTTCTTTATATTTTTTCTGAACAAATTCCTGAATTGAACTCTTCGGGTCTATACTGCTCGGGATCTGCTGAATATCTCTTATATAGGGTTTAAGATTGGATAGTATGAAATCTCTTGAAGATTTAAGCCCTGAATCCAGATAAATAGCTCCAATAACAGCTTCAACTGCATCGGATAAAATCGAATCTCGCAAACGGCCCCCGGATAGATCCTCACCACGCCCCATTAGAAGATAATCACCGATTCCAATATTTCTTGCTACTTTGGCAAGAACATCTTCTGATACGACTTTGGCTTTTATTTTAGCCAATTCGCCTTCATGATATAATGGAAATTTTTTAAAAATGTATTCATTAACAACCAAAGCCAGAACAGAGTCTCCTAGAAACTCGAGACGTTCATTATCATGGATATGAAGCTTTGTCTCATTTACATATGAGCGGTGAATCAATGCGGAATCAAGAAAATCCTCATCTTTAAAAAAATAGCCGATTTTCTGTTGAAAATCAGATAAAATTTTTTCTCTGGATTTATCTCGTTTATCAGAAAGAATTTTGAACATATTATTTTACAAATAAAAAAGCGCCCTAAGGCGCTTTATTAAGCTTCAGTTACGACAGCTTTTTTAAGCCTGACCTGCTTGCCTTTATACTGCATACAGGAAGGACAAACTCTATGAGGAAGCCCATAAGCTCCGCAATTCGGACACGGTCTCAAATTTGGAACATCTATCGCTTCATGAGCCCATCTCATACTTGATTTGGACTTTGATTTACGCCTCTTAGGTACAGCCACTTTCTTTCTCCATCGAATCTCAAATTATTATTCAAAAGATTAAAACAGATGATTTTTGTCAATAATATTTTCAACAGATATTTAGCTCGATTCCTAAGTTTAATGACTAAATCCAGCAAAATAATAATGAAACAGCTTCACGGAAAATACTAAATAAAATAATAGTTACAGTTTATGCCTCAATCCACGCTAGCCTGTTCAAGACTATAAATCATACTCATACGTCGTTTTCTGTTATGAAAGCGCCTGCCGAATGAATAATCCTGAAGATACAAATAACACTCATCAATACAAAGCTCAACTTTTCTACATTCTCTGATTAAAAATAAATTATTACCTTCTTCTTTTTACGTAATATCCACTGCTCAAAATTAAATCTGCAGGAGAAGAATCTTTTCATCAGTGACTTACACGGGAAAGAATAATTCTTAAGTAATATGATATGTAAAGATCAATAAGTCATGCATTAAAAGCTATTATTTATTTTCATCTGTCATTTTAATTTTATCTTTTTCATATATATTCAGAAATTTAATTGACAAGAAACGACCCATCGATAAATTCGTTCACGGATGGTTGTCCGAGTGGTCGATGGAGGCGGTCTTGAAAACCGTTGAGTTAATAGCTCCGGGGGTTCGAATCCCTCACCATCCGAAGATCAATATAAGGAGAGATGCCCGAGAGGCCGAAGGGAACGGTTTGCTAAATCGTGGTACCGTTTCGGTACCGAGGGTTCGAATCCCTCTCTCTCCGAATAAGTGATATGAGTAAAATCAAAGAGCAAATTAACAGCCTGAAAATTAAACTTAAGCCGCTTATAGATTATATTCGTTCTCTTGATTGGACGAAAATTCTTTCGGCTTTTGCATATTTTCCTTTCATAGGATGGATATTTCCTCTTTATTTAAAAACAGAATCCGAAGACTGTCAGAAGAATTCAAGAGAAGGTTTCTACCTTTCTGCGATAGTATCACTGGCTCTAACTGCGATTTTCCTTTTCAGAATAGTTGTAGCAAGCGGATTCAGCATTTTTTTATTCATAATTACACTTATTCATATTGTTGGAATTATTTCTTACTTCGCCCTTTCGGTGTATCTGATATACAGAACTTACCGTTTCGGCAGTTTCAAGATCCCTTACTTAAGCGTTAAGGCTGAAAAGCTTAACATATAAGCGTCTGTAGCTCAGCTGGATAGAGTATTTGACTACGAATCAAAGGGTCAGAGGTTCGAATCCTCTCAGACGCGAAAAAAACCCTGATTTATTCAGGGTTTTTTATTCTCCATAAATCAACATATCAAGCAAATTAATCAAAATGCCGACCCTATTAATGTGGAATATTATCCGGAGGGCATTATGAAAAAAGCAGTATTAATTGTTTCAACCCTGCTTTGCAGCATAAGCGCTTTCGCTTTTTTTTCATCAAAAAAAAACGAACCCGTAACTGACAACGAAATTGATATTCTCAGAAATTCCATAATAGTTGATTCACTGACCATGAATTCAGAAGATTCACCTTCGGAAGGTTATATCATTCATGATGATTCCTTTATAATCAATGAATCTCATAAAGTAAATGATAATAAGAATTCAATTTCCGGAAATGAAAAAAAATCCTCAGAAAAAACCGGAAAAGAATATCTCAAGGAGCTTAGAAAAAATAATATCCGCTGGCATCTTGTAAAACATACTATCAGGAATAATGAAAACCTGATATCAATTGCTGAAAAATATAATTCTGACATTTCCCACATCGCAAGATATAATGGAATAAAAAATACTCACCTGATAAAAAAAGGTTCT
>JAKJGA010000154.1 GCA_022704645.1 Spirochaetota bacterium | reverse complement strand
GAAGAAAATGATTTTATCGGTTTTATGAGTATTCTTCTGATGAAAAGAATAAGAAGAATACTTGCAATGAATCCGGTTATTGCGATTGCTATGATGTAAATAAGAATTTCCCGCTTAGCCTTAACAATCTCGGCATAGTCTATATCAACTCCGATAATAGCGCTGGTTTTACCTTCCGAGTCAATTATGGGAGCATAAGCCGATTTGAATATGCCGTACTGGTCATTTGTAATTGATCCTATTACGGGTATTCCTTCAAAGGCGGATAAAACAGCGCTGTCAGCTTCATATTCCATTCCAATAGGAGAGTGGTTTTCATTTTCTCCCGTATCGAGAATAAAATGTATTTTACCTTCTGAATCTTTTATCAGTGAATATATAAATGTAAGATTGTTATCTTTTTGAATCTGAATCATTTTGTTTCTGTAATAAGAATACTTCTGTGAGTTTTCTGTATTTTCAGATGCTATTTCTTTGTGAATTTCCGGATCAATCATTGCAGATAAGGTTTTTGCGCTTGAAGAAAGAGCGGAATCAATCTTGTCGTTATAACTTAAATTAAGTTTATAAAAGAAAAAACCGCTGGTGAATGCTATCAGTATCAGATTGTTAAGAGCGAACAAAATAGAAGTTTTAAACGATATGCTGAACCCTTTCATTGCAAGCCAGTCCTTCTGTTTAATAGCTCAATTGTATAATTGCGCACAGATAAAGCAAACAGTATTTTACTGTTGTCGGGACTTTTTAGATTAATTTATTTTTGGGTCTTTATTCTATCGAGAAGTGAGTCTATTTCTTCCTGGTCAAGCCATTCGTCGGAAACATCAGTCGTAGTACCGGTTGCAATCATGTACATTTCCATCGCCATGATCAGTTCTTCTTTAGAGACATAGCCCAAAGTTACCATAACCTGACCTATTGCAGTTTGAGGATTGTCTTTCTGCAGTTCGAGAGAAGCACGGAGCTGATCCTCAGTAATTATTCCGTTTTCAACAAGAAATTCGCCTACGCGTTTAAAATTACTCATAAATTCTTTTAATCCGTAAAAATGAAAGTGTCAAGCTAAAATCAGCCTTTTGATTTTCCGGCGGAATTGTCATCTATGATAAACCATTTTACCAATTCGCGTTTTGTCATGCTTTCATCAAGTTTAGATATCTGAGAGATTAAACCTTCATCTGAGTCTGAAAAATCCTTGCTGGTCAGAACCATGCTTTGATAATTTTGATGATAATCAGATTTGAGATCGAGGCTGAACACAGTTTTATTTTTATGAGAATGAAAAAAATCATTCAATTTTCTGTTTTCGTTGAATATTTCGTGTGATGAAAAATTGTGAGAAATAAAACTCATCATTTCGTCAAAGCTTAAAATGAAACGAGCTACCTTGTTTAAGCCGCACGCTATATCTGATATTCCTATTCCGTTTTCGGTGTAGAAAGGAATGAACGGTATAAATTTCAAACGACCGAAAAGAGCTTTTTTTACATATTGTTCTGATGAAAAAGATTTTGAAGAAATGTCTGCAAATATAAATGATATTTCAGAGTCATTCAGAGAGAAAAGATCATTGAAGTTATATATTTCGATCATATCATAATTGAATAATCGAAGAACTGCTTTTAGGATCGTATTCCGTTCTTTGTCAGGTGAGAAAACAGCTATTTTTTTTTCTGTATTGAGTTTGCTGAAAATTCTTATGATTTTTTCTAGACTGTTTGTCAGATAGTTGTGATTAAGATAAAACGGAATTGATTTGCTTTTCATTTCGGCTTCAGTTTCATTAGTGAATTCTTCTGAAAAAGCCACTGTTGATAAAGGAAATTCTTTTAATGCAATTTTTGAATCAAAATCAACAGCAGTTAGAATGTAATCTTGAAATGAATCACCAGGATTAATTTGCCTTTTGATTTCAACATAATCAGAATATATGTTACTGAAGCATGTAGTGCTTTCGCTTAATATTAGAATTTTAGCAGGTTTCATCGGTTACTTTATGCGTTTCATGAAATCAAAAATTATTCTGGCGGTTAATCCCCATATTGGTCCGAAATCTGTTTTGTAATAATAAATCCTGTGCAGCATATTTCCCCATGGTTTATGATACATCGGAGGAAGATTCAGCTTTTTTGATGGAAGAAGTTCAATAATTCTTCCGTCATCATCTGCACTTGAAGGATTGACAGTAAGTTTTACATGATAAATCTGAGGTTCGTTATCGATAAAAAAAGAAAGAGGGATTGTGAATACTTCGGAAATTTCAAGTTCATCAATAACAATATCTTTTTCTTTTACACCCTGTACGAATCCGGCGAAAGGATGAACCAGAGCGCCCATCGGAGAAATGATTGTATCAAGCGGCAGAAGTTCGGAAAATAATTCTGGAGATATGCCTGTTTCTTCCTCGACTTCACGAAGTGCTGCATCATAAGGAGATTTGTCAATGGATGTGTCTATAACTCCGCCGGGAAAAGAAATTTCTCCGCCCTGACGTGTTCCTTCTGCTCTTTTTTCAAAAAGGAATTGAGGCTTTCCGTCTGTTAAAACGAGTGCGACTACAGAGCAGTTTAAATACTCATCCGAACCGCTAATTCCGGTGTTGGCTGATTTGAATTTTGAAATCAGGAGTTCATGATCCATATACTGATGATTTCAGAATATACGTAATGATTCAAGTATAATTTGAAAGATTAGAAAAAAAGAATTATGAATTGAGTTCTGTCATGAAGTAGTAAAAAATAAACTATCAGTCGGATATATTTTTTTTGAAAGAAAGAATTATCATCGTCATGTCATCGTGAAGAGGCTGGCGTCCTTTATACCTCGAAATGTCTTTCAATATTTCTTCTTTAATTATTTCAATTCCTTTTTCCTCGTATCTTCCGACATTAGCTGCGAATCTTACTGAACCGTATTGTTCTCCTGATTCATTAACCTGTTCAATCAGACCGTCTGTTAGCAGAATGAAAAGATCATCTTTCTCAAGTTTTAATTTGTCAGACGGTATACTATTTTCATTATCTGCTATTCCTAAAGGAATGTTGTTGTCCTGAGATGTAGTAAGCCGGAAGAATCTTCCATTTCTGAAAAGATAGATAAGAGAGTGGCCCATGTCGAAGATTGTTAGTTCGCCGGTTTGTTCATTAAGATCTGCAAAAACTCCTGTAACAAATTTTTCGTTTCCAAAAGTTGAAAGAAGAAAAGAATTCATTTTTTGAATAAAAGTCGAAATTCCCAATGAGAAATCATAAGCGCTGAAAAGACCTCCTATTGCTGCAGTAACGAGAGATGCAGAAATACCTTTTCCGGAAACATCACATAAAGTAAACAGCCATCTTCCTTCTCCGTATTCTCTAACATCGTGAAAATCTCCGGATACTCCTTTTGCCGAACGGTTTACTGCGCATACTGAAAATGAATTATTTTCGAACATCAAATCTTCTTTGACTATGTTGCTTTGCAGTTTTCGTGCAAGCTGAATGTCTTTCTGAGTTATTCCTGAAAGATAAATAAGAATGTCTTTTGTTGAAAAAATTCCGTAAAACCTGCCTTTCTTAGATATTGCAAAATATTTATCATTTTTTAAACCGTGCTTTTCTTCAATTTCATCTGCAATTGAATAAATATTACTCTGATAATCGTAGACCAGGCAGTTTGAACAAATTTCTCCGGCAGATTTACTGTGATAAAGATCTCTGCCGAATGGCTTGCTCAGAAAATCAAAAAGTATTTTTCTGGAAATAAGTCCGATTATATGTCCGGACTTATCAGTTATTCCTATTGCCTGAACGTCATTTATTTTTTCCATATCCTCAGCTATCTCAAGAACTGATGAATCTGATTGTGTATAATAATATGCCGAAGCTATTTTGCCTATGATTTCCCCATGCTGTTTGTCTTTCGGGGTTTTTATAATAGTTTTTAATCCTGAAATCACATCATTTTTTTTTTCAGTGAATGACATCATAACTCCTCCGTCACTTGGAGTGTTTAACATTAATGTTCATCATCTGTTTAAATATTTTGTGAAGTTATGATAAATTATATGATTACCGTATGCAGGGAATGTTTTCAGAATGATGTCAATGGTGTATATTCCTTAAAATATGATGATGACGGCTGTTCCGTTATCCTGTCTTATAATGTTTGGTTCTCCTCCGATTTGCTTTGAAAGAGAAGAAACAAGTTTCATTCCAAGACTGTCTGTTTTATCTATATCAAAATTGTGAGGAATTCCTTCACCGTCATCAGCAACTGCAAGTGATCTTTTGCCGTTTGGAAGCAGAAGAAATTCTACAATTATTCGTCCTTTTCTTCCGTCATTAAATGCGTGCTTTATTGAATTTGAGACAAGTTCATTTATAATAAGTCCGCATGGAACCGCATCATCGATTGACATGAAAACATTGTCAGAGCGGACTTCGTAGGAAATTTGTCTTAT
>JAKJGA010000153.1 GCA_022704645.1 Spirochaetota bacterium | reverse complement strand
CTTGAAGGTGTCGCCAAGCGGTCGGAGATTCGGTCAATGGAATGGAAGCTTCAAGAAGATGTCTTAAAACAAGAAGCAGCTCGTCTTCGACTTATGAATATGGGTTTCGTATATCCGTCAGGCAGAACAATTTTTTTCGACGCTGAAATTGATGGTATAGCTGATAATGAAATTGTCAAAACTGCTTTTTCAGGCATTTCTGCTGTTTCAACTGTTGAGATACTGATGCCAGAGAAAAAGACTGTTATGTATATTGCTGTACCAGTGAGGGGAGATGATAATAAAACCTCAGCAGTACTCGTTTCTCAAATAGATACTAAATGGCTTTTATTACTTATAGATAACATGATGTATGGCACGAATGGCTATTCTTACCTTATAGATAATCATGGTACTTTTATAGGGCACAGAGATCGGTCGTTTGTTATCGATAAACGTAATTTTATTAAAGAAGCTGAAACCAAACCTGATTTAGCTGATATCGCCAGTATGTTTAAACGTATGCTTTCCGGTGAAAACGGTTATGATGAAATTATTTATGAAGGGAAGGAGAGATTTTTCGGTTTTTCTCCAATAGGTAAAATAGGGTGGTCTGTGGCTGTCGGTTCTGATAAAATTAATGTTTTCAAACCGATAGACAATATGAGGCAGGGTATTGTTATAGCTACCGTTGTTTTTATTTTTATTGGTACAATCTTTGCGTTTTTTCTTGCACGTTCAATAACTGCTCCGGTTCTGAATGCTGTTGATGTAATTAAAACACTTTCAGAAGGTAATCTGACATGCAGAATAACTTCCAAAAGCGGTGACGAAATCGGAAGAATGGCCGGATATTTTAATAATTTTATAGATAATCTTCATTCAATAATAAAAAATATATCTAATAATGCCTCAGAACTTTCAGATAGAGCTGACGCAATGTCTGTTTCTGCTGACAAGTTCTCCGAGAACGCTCAAAATCAGGCATCTGCCGCAGAAGAAATAACAGCTACAATCGAACAGATTT
Source organism: Spirochaetota bacterium (assembly GCA_022704645.1). GTDB lineage: Bacteria > Spirochaetota > UBA4802 > UBA4802 > JAFGJZ01 > JAKJGA01. The sequence continues at coordinate 3,446 of JAKJGA010000153.1, read as the reverse complement.
CTGCAGGGATTGAAAATATCAATGTTGAATCAGTAGATCAGTTTAAAGATCTAGGGGGGGTTCATTGAAAAAATTTCAAAGCTCTATCAAAATATGATAGAAATGGGATTGAATCTTGAACAAACGCTTTCGATATCTGACGAAATAGCTCATACTGCTAAATCAAGCGAAAGTTCTCTTCATGCGATGACTGACAGTATGACGAGCATTCTTGAAAGCTCAAAAGAAATGACAGGTATTGTTGATATTATAAATAATATTTCTGAACAGATTAATCTTCTTTCTCTTAATGCGGCTATTGAAGCGGCCAGAGCGGGAGAGGCCGGACGCGGATTTGCTGTTGTAGCTGATGAAATTTCAAAACTTGCTGATCAGACAGCTTCAAGCATAAAGGAAATCGACAGATTTATTCAGCAGAATAATGATCAGATCAGCAGAGGGCGGTCAAGTGTTGAATCAGCTAATATGACAATATCGAAAGTTATTGAAAATATAAATGTAATAAGCGGTATGATGAATGATCTTGGAAAATTTATGCAGAGCCAGCTGCAGATAAATGAAACGGTAAATTCTGAAGCACTTCGAATGAGGACACGTTCAGAGGAAATCAAAACTGCTACTGAAGAACAGAAAAATGCTATCGGTGAAATTGTCAGTTCGATATCTTCCATTAATGACAATACTCAAGTTAATGCTACAAGTGCGCATGATTTGGCTGGGAACGTTGAAGGACTTTCCAAAATGGCTGAAGAACTTGAGCACGATGTGTCATTTTTCAAAGTATGACATTCAACTGTAGATAATAAAAAAGGACGCCTCGGCGTCCTTTTTTATTGTTAAGTCATCTTAATTTATCTTTTTAGATTTATCAATTCCTGAAGCATCTGATCGGAAGTTGTTATCGTTCTTGAATTGGCCTGAAAACCTCTCTGAGTGATGATCATGTCTGTGAACTGATCTGATAAATCGACATTACTCATTTCAAGAGCACCTGCAACGATCTTTCCGCGTCCGCCCTGATTAGCTTCTCCGATATTAGCAAGACCGGAGTTATTGGATACTTCAAAAAGATTTTCACCGACTGCAGTTAAACCGCCGGGATTAGTGAAAACAGCCATTGAAACCTGTCCGATCGCCTGTTTAACGCCGTTTGAATATACTCCGGTAATAACACCTGAATTGTCGATGTTAAATCCTTCCATGTAACCCATTGAGTAACCGTCTTGTTCTACCGCCTTTGTTGTAGAAGGTGATGAGAACTGGGTTATTCCTTCAACGAGTCCGGATTTGCCGAGATCGAGACGGATATTTCTAACATTAGGATCTCCGTCAATTCTGTAATTGAGATTCGCGAAAATATTTCCCTGGTTGATGCCGTCGGCTGTTCCTTCATCATTGGCTGCGATAAGCCTGCCGTCAGGAGAAAATCTAAGAATCATTTTACTCGATGAATTTTCCTGATTAGCACCTTCCATTCCGGGAATGTCAAGAGTTACAGGACCGTTAGCATCGCTCATTGATGCTGATGCTGTCCATTCATTCACTCCGGTATGCCATAGGTTTAATGTCATTCTATGAGGATTCCCGAGATTATCATAAACATCGATATTTGTTGTAACTGCAGCTGAAGCTATCATTTTAGGAGTTGCATTTTCAGGAAGCACAGGTTTTTTTGAATCTAGATTACATTTATATTTAACTACAGTTGTTTCTTTTGCTTCAACCTTGCTGTATATAGGAACAACAACATCCTGCGGAGTGCCTTTTGAGTTGAGAATCATTTCTCCTTCCTCATTGCGTTCCGCCATCCATCCCTGAACCTTGAGTCCGTTTGCAGGATTAACAAGATTTCCGTCTCTATCGAGTGAAAAAGTTCCGGCACGTGTGAAGAAATTTTTATCGCCGTTAGAAACCATAAAAAAACCGTCACCGGAAATCGCGAGATCGGTCTGGTTTCCTGTTGTCTGAATGCTTCCCTGTGTAAAAATTCTGTCAATGGAAGCAATTGTCATTCCGAGTCCGACCTGTTTAGGGTTAACTCCTCCGACATTTTCTTCGGGTTTTGCGGCTCCTGAAAGGGTCTGGGAGAGCATGTCCTGAAATGTCACTCTGCTTGTTTTGAATCCGTACGTGTTAACGTTGGAAATATTATTTCCTATAACGTCCATTCTGGTCTGATGATTTTTTAGACCGGAAACGCCGGAAAAAAGGGAACGCATCATAGTTGGTACTCTCCGCTAGAAATTATTTTGTTGTGCTTTCGGAACCAGTCCGTATTTTATTATCGTAATAATCCTTCAATTGAATGAGATTATTTTCTCCGCTTTTAGTAGATTCATATTCCTTTTTGCTGTTTTCGTACGCATTTGCAGCTTTGGAATAGTCGTCGCGATTAATAACTCTTTGAGGCGTTTCTGGTTGATAAGACCTTGTTTCTTCAGCTGGGTAAACCGCACTTACGGTATCCGGTGATACCGGAGTATTTCCTACCATCAGGTAAACCTTGTCCTGATCGCGTCTGATATGTGTTACAACACCTTCGGTTACTTTTCCTGTTTCCTGGTCAAATGCCTGAATTTTTTTCCCGAGCATGGAATAGGCTTCATTCATCCCTGCCTTAGTATTCATTTTTTTCATTTCAACATTTATATTGTTCATCTGTTCAAGAGATGAAAACTGCGCCATCTGTGCAATGAACTGTTTGTCTTCCATCGGCTGAGTCGGATCCTGATGACTGAGTTCGGTAATGAGAAGTTTAAGGAAGGAATCTTTACCGAGAGTTTCTCCATAATGTTTTCCTTCACTTTTATGTTTCTGATTAACTTCATTTGCTGCACGATTCGTTTCCGCCATCTGTTCAGGCGTAAGTTTTGTGCTTATTTTAGGTGCGTTTGAAACTGGATTGGGCATATTTCCTCACACTACCAGATTGAGTTGTCCGTCATAATATAAAGCATCGGCAGAATAAACTGCTGTTGTTTCTTTTATATCAGGAATAATATTTTTCTCAGGAACAAAATTTCTATTTTCACCGTTGTTTTCATTTTTAACACTTACTTTCATTTCTCCGATTGAAATTCCGCCTGATGATAATGAATTTTTTAATTCTTCAATATTCAAGAGCAGAAGTTCTTTCGCTTCTTCCGTCGCTACTGTAAAATTTGCTTTGATAATACCGTTTTCCATTTCCATTTTAACACGCATATCGCCCAGATTTTCGGGATTCATCTTAATGGTGATATCTGCGTTCTTATCATTACGGACATTTATACGGGAATTATTAAGAATTTCTTTTAATTGATCAGAAAACGGAGTTTTCGAAGCAGTATTGATTTCAGCCTTAAATTCACGGTCGTTTTTGATATTAGAACTGTTCTTGTCGAAGGAAAAAAAGTTTCCGTCACTTGTTTCTTTTTTGTTTGAAGATGAAAGACTTGCTACAGTAT
>JAKJGA010000152.1 GCA_022704645.1 Spirochaetota bacterium | reverse complement strand
GGATTTTTTGTCAAAGCTATTGTAAAACATCGCTGAGCAATTGAATAACCCCTCAAGTTCTGAAAAGCAATTCCCATATTCACATAAACATTGATTGTATGATCTTCTTTTATTGCCTTGCTGTAATAACTTATAGCTTCGCGATAACGGTTTTCCTCAACACATTGATCTCCAAGAAGTGCATATGCCGAAGCAGAATGATTTTCTCCCGGAACAAGAAGAAGTTTGACTATAGCTGAATTCTGATTTTTTACAGCATAATCCATAGCATTTTTTCCTGAATAATCTTTTAACTTCGAATCGGCACCGTTTTTAATCAAAACTTCAGCAGTTCGCCTGAAACCCTGTTCACATGCAAGCATTAAAGCAGTCCGTCCTGAACCGTCTCTCATATTCAGATCGGCTCCTTTTGAAGATAAAAGAGCAATCATTTTCAAATGCTTCGGAGAATCGGTAAGTGCTGAAAATACCGGACCGGATCCTCTTGAACTTTTACGGTTTACATCTGCGCCGTTAGAAATTAAAAAAGCGGCATCTGTTTCTGAACCCGATTCAACTGCGGCAATAAGAGGAGTTTTTCCGGTTGAATCATAAACATTAATATCAGCTCCTTTTTCTACCAGAAGCTTTATTATATCCGTATCTCCCTTCTTGATCGAAATCAGCAGCGGGGTTTCCCCGTTTTTTGTAAAAACATTAACTGAAGCTTTTTTATCAAGAAGAGTTCTGACTATCGAAATTTTTGAATTTTCACAAGCTGCGATAAGAGCTGTTCTGCCCTTCTTGTCCTTAAAATCATAATCATCAATTTCAGAAAGAAGCTGTTCAGTAAAAACAGAATCTCCTTCATAAGCAGCTTTAATCAATTGATTCTTTTTTATTATTACACTTTGTTCAGCTCTAATCCGTGCACCTGATTTTTCAAGAAGATCGATTATTTTTCTGTCGCGGTTGATGTAAGCAATCATCAAAGGAGTTAAGCCGTCATATCCGGCCCAGTCAAGTATGGCTCCCGAATTAATCAGTTTTTCCGTAATTTCATAATTTCCGCAGTTTACTGAATGAGACAAAGGCGACCATCTATTGTAATCTGCTCTGTTCACATCTGCACGTGCTTCTAATAATGAAACAAAAGTTTCATTATTAGAATAAAGAATTGAATATATCAGAGGTGTAAATCCTGCAGAATCCCTTTTCCACAAATCGCCATTTTTTGAAATAATAAACTTTACTCTTTCAGAATTTCCAAAAGCAGAAACTGTCATTAATGAAGTTATCCCGTTCGCAGAACAGAAATTAGCACCACGCGCTCTGAAAAGAATAGCAAGAACTTCAGAAGGAGCTTTTGTAAAAAAGTTTTTATTTATTTCAACTAATGATTGATCATAATTCTTAACTGAATAAGCGAAGGAAAAAAATGAATCATTTGAAAGAAATAAATCATAAAGTTTTTTCTCGAAATCAGAATCGGATGCTTTCAGATAGTACGAAAATATCACTTTAAAAACTGCATAATCTCCCTGACACGCAGCAGCTCGTAAAACATCATCTGAGATAATTCCGTCATCTGATGTTAAAGGAATAAGCTGCCTGATATAATCGATGTTTCCATTAGAAACGGCTTTTGCAAGAATTATCTGATTCGAATTTTCAGAAGAAACGGAACGGCGGGCTCCATGCTTAAGAAGCAAAAGAGATAATTCTGTATTATCGGATTTGAGAGCTATATCATAAGGCGAAACTCTCACATTGTTCAGAGCATTAACATCACATCCGAGAGAAATCAGAATTGAACTCCGGGCAGAATCTCCCGCAGTCACCGCAGCATGAAGAGGGGTATTTCCGAATTTATCACGTGCATTTATTTCAGCACCTTTTGCTCTGTAATATTGAATTATATTTTTATCTGCCTGAGCAATATGAATAAGCGATTCGCCGTTTTTATTTCTAACCTTGAAACTTGCTTTCCATTTATAAAGAAAATTAAGATAATCAAGTGAAGGCGGATTATTTTTTTCTATATAACGCATAAGAGGTGTTCTTCCGCTGTAATCCACGGCGTTAACCGGACTTTTACGTGAAAGAAGAAAAGCTGCTGTATCGTATCTGCCGTTCTCAACTGCTATATGAAGAGGAATCGCACCGGATTGATCTTTAACGTTAAGATTCATTTTTTTGGATGCGAGATAATATAAAGTATCTTTTGTTCCGCTTTTTGCTGCGGCATGAATCAGATTTTTTATCAAATATAACTTAGAACCGGATTTATGAAGAAATACAAGAATATCCGTTTTCCCGTTTTCAACAGCATTTAAAGCAGGATAATCCGAAGAATTAACATTTCCTTTTTTAGAGACTATTAGCTTAACCGTATCAATATCTTTAGCTGAAGCATAATAAAGCGGTGTCTTGTTAGAAGAATCTCTTACATTGGGATTCGCGCCTGAAGAAAGAAGAATCTTGGCACAATTCCATTTTCCGGATTTGCATGCGGCGAGAAGAGGTGTATCTCCATGAAAATTTTTTTTGTTAATATTAGTTTTAAGCAGAATCAATGCTCGGAGGGATTCTTCCGAATTCTTTGCAGCAAAGGTCAAAGGAGTCTCTTCGGGATCATCCCATGTGGAAATAAACTCTGAATTTATTTCATCTATTTTTCCTTCAATAATAATTCTCTTGCTGTCTTCATAAGAAGCATTCAAAAAAGAAAAAACAGTAAAAATGCAGAACAATAACGGAAGTATTTTTCCAGTAACAGCAATATGCCTTTTGACGTTATAAACAAAATTAATCATTAATCGGCTCTCATAAGATCAGCTACTTCTTCTTTTGAAAGATTACGCCATTGCCCGGGTTTTAAATTTCCGGCAGTAAGTTTACCTATACGGATTCTCTTCAGTGAAAGAATATTGCAGTGAACCTTTCCTGCCATTTTGCGGACCTGACGGTTCATACCCTCTTTAAGTGTTATGTTGTAACTGCGCTTACTTGTCCTGACACACACAGCAGGCTTTGTCTGTTTTCCTTCAATCTGCATCCCATTCTGCATCTTAGCAAGATCCGTATCAGAAATAAAATGATCAACCGTAACAGAGTATTCTTTTTCTTTTTCATTATCAGGGTTGGCTACATGGTAAATAAAATTTCCGTCATTGGAAAGAATAATCAGTCCTTCCGAGTCTTTATCAAGCCTGCCCGAATATGTAAGATTTTCAATATTCGGAACAAGATCAAATACAGTTTTACCTTCGTATTCATTCTTTGTTGTAATATAATCTACCGGTTTATATAGAAGAATATATCTGTAAGAACCGGTTTCTTTTTCAGCATCTGAACTGATATCAACTTTATTGACAAGAGGATCTATTTTTGTTCCAAGATCAGTAACAACTTCCCCGTCAACACTTACAAAGCCTTTTGCAATAAATTCATCTGCTTTTCGCCTTGAGCATAAACCGCTGTCGCGGAGATATTTATTGAGTCTGACCGTCATAACAGAAAATTCTACCCAGGGCGGCTAAGCGCAAGCAGTTTTTATGCAGCATGTTTAATAATATTTTTCCTGCATACATCCGCACATTTTCCGCACTTGATGCACTCCTTGTGTTCGATCCTGTTTTCACCATCGTTCACCAGTTTAGCAACATTAATTCCTGAAGGACATGCTTTACTGCATATCTTGCAATTGAGGCAATCAGCATGAGAATGAAGGGACATATGCCTGTCTAAAATCTTCTTTTTTGAAAGATACACTTTGAGTTCATGCAGATGTCTCTGAACAGAACCCATCGGACAGAAAGAACACCATGTTCTTGAATGAATGAAAATCGAAAGAATAAGAGCAATCACCGTCGTCGCGGCACACATCATCACTCCGGCCATCCCAAGCTTGTCGTAAAAATCTGCAGTACCGTATACCTGAAATGCTTTATAGACATTTAAGGCGAAAACAGAAAACATGGCTGTCAAAGCGGTAAAGCGAATAAACTTAGACCTTAAAATTCCGCTGATTTTTTTATTTGGTGATATTTTATGGGCAACAATATCAAGAAAAGCCCCGCGCGGGCAAATGTTACCGCACCAGAATCTTCCTCTAATAAAACCTGATACCATTATTACCATAAACATCGGAAATAGAATCAAACCCAGTTTAGGATAAAAAAATCCTCCGATTGAGACAATAGGAACAAGCGGCCATATAAGATTTTTCCACAATTTCATAATTTACTCCTCAAATTTCAGGTTTTATCAAGTATGATATTACACTGTTATTTATTATTAGTTTTCTTTGTATTTTGCTTAGCTTCCAGCATCCTGCTAAGAGCTTTGTTTATAACAGAAATGCTGTTTGCAAGATTAGCAGAATCTTTTTCATTCATTCCTGAAGAAAGTTCCGATGACAGCTTCACGGCACATTTGTTGAAATCATTAAGAACACTTATTCCTTTTTGTGT
>JAKJGA010000151.1 GCA_022704645.1 Spirochaetota bacterium | reverse complement strand
CTCAGCGTCCACAAGGGACGCGTGAGAGAAAGCGGATAATAATTTTCTTTGTTGAAGTCTGCTATGAGAATATTTAAAGGCATCATTCTTCCAAAAATTTCTTTCGTTCTTCAATTACCTTTTCGGCGATTTTTCCTGTTACGGGTTCATAATGCGAAAAACTCATTTCAAACATTGCCTTATTCTGTGTCAAAGTCGTAAGGTCTATGCTGTATCTGACAAGTTCCGCTGAAGGAATCTGGGCTGAAATCACATTTATTCCCGAATCCCTGTTTTCGTCCTTTCCTTCCATTTTAAGAACTTTCCCGCGACGGGCGGTAATGTCGTTCATAACATCACCCATGTATTGTTTGTCAACATAAATCCTGACATTCATAACCGGTTCAAGAAGAACAGGATTTGCTATCTGCATTGCCATTTTTAAAGCGCTTGCAGAGGCGAGTTTAAACGCAAGTTCGCTCGAATCGACTGCGTGAAATGAACCGTCATAAAGTTCAGCTTTTATGTCTACAACGGGATATTTAGCAATAACCCCGCATTCCATAGCTTCACGGATTCCTTTTTCAACACCTGGAATATATTGCTTAGGTATAGCGCCGCCGACAATTGATTCCTTAAATTCAAATCCCTTACTGCGTTCAATGGGTGAAATTCTTAAGAATACTTCAGCGTATTGTCCATGACCGCCGCTTTGTTTTTTGTGCTTATATTGCGCTTCGGACTGTTTTGTAATTGTTTCTCTGTAAGCAATGCGCGGCGGTGAGATGATAAAATCAATTTTGTATTTATCTTTCACTTCTTCGAGAGTCAGATCGACATGAAGCTGTCCCATTCCTGAAATTACACTTTCCTTAGTTTCTGGATTGTAGAGATATTCTATAGTCGGATACTGCTCGTCATATTTAATAAGAATCTGTGACAGTTTGTCTTCGTCTTTCTTGTCTTTTGCCTTAATCGCATATGAGAAAACCGGACGCGGAAGTTTTATCATTGGTATTTTTAGCGGTCTTGAAGGATCGCAAAGTGTGTTTGCTGTAATTGTTTTATCGAGTTTCTGAAGCACTCCGATATCGCCGCTTGAAAGTTTCGGTACTTCATGAATGTCTTTTCCGATCATTGTATATATTTTTCCGATTCGTTCTATTTCATTAAAATCTGTGTTGAGAACTTCACTGTCCGGAAGCAGCTCTCCGGATATTACCCTGACAAAGCTGAATTTTCCGGCATACTGGTCTATGTATGTTTTCCATACAACTGCCGATGTTTTCTCTTTCGGATTGGTTTTAATGCTTATTTCTTCGGCATTTTTAGAAAGATCCAGAGCATTGGTTTCTGTTTGTTCTGCCGGAGACGGCATGAAATTTTTGATTAAACTTATAAGGCTTGTAATACCGATCGATTTCATAGCGCTTCCGCAAATAGCAGGGAAAAGTTTGTTATCAATTATCTGTTCTCTGATTCCGCGCTTTAGAAGTTCTTCGTCAAATTCTTTTCCTTCGAGAAATAATTCTATCAATTCATCATCGCCTTCAGCAGCAATCTCAACTCCGTGTTTTCGTTCCTCGTTAACTGCATCTGAATATTCTGAAGGTATATCTCCTGTAATTGTTTCTCTGCTTCCGTTTTCCTTCGGCATCAGTGATTTCATTTTGATGATATCAACAACCCCTTTCAGAGAATTTCCCTCTCCTATGGGAATGCATAATGAAACAAGATTTGCGTGAAGTTCGGTTTTCAATTCTTCAATAATCTTTGAATATGAGGCTCTGTCCTGATCCATTTTATTAACAAAGATTATACGCGGGATTTTCTCCTCATCAAGAAAACGCCAGACCTTTTCAGTTCCGACCTGAACACCGTCAACAGAATCTACGACGATTATTGCTGCCTGACATGCAAGAATGGCTGCGCGTCTTTCTCCTACTAAATCCGCGTGACCGGGGCAGTCTACAATGTTGAATTTAATACCGTCAACTTCAATGAACCCGAGAGACGTATGGATTGACATCTTTTTTTTCTTTTCTTCAATATCAAAATCGGAAACAAGAGAATCATCGTTATGACTTCCTATTTTTTGTATTTTTCCGCCATTGAATAGAAGAGAATCGAACAAAGTGGATTTTCCAGTACCTGCATGACCAACGATTGCGATATTTCTGATATCGCCTGAAGAATATTCCTTTACCATCACGACCTCCGGAATTAGTGTTTTCCTTCGGATATCATATTGCACCAAAAAGTAAAGAAGTATTTAAAGTGAAAAATTGATGAACAACTGAACTTGCTTGTTTGCAAATTTAGTTGTTCATATTAAGATTAAAATTGAATGCGGATTTTTATAAAAAGGCGGAATCAGTAAAGATAATGCTGTTCAATGGTTTCAATATCCATTCTTTTAAGCTTATGTCTGAAATTTACGCTTTCATCATCAATGATTTTTTTCAGATACTGCATCTGTTTATCAATTGCTTCAATATAAAGATTAAAAGGTATTCCGAAGCGTTTGTTAAAGTGAACTTTAGCATAATCATAAACTTTTCCGAGCTGTCTATCCAGTCTGTCCTGAGTAGTTGAATAAAAAGAAAGAGTTTTTCTTAATATATCAAATTCAGTATTAAAACCTTCGATACCGGCTTCCTTGAACTCATAATAAAGAAAAAGAAGTTTTTCTAAATATGCACGGTCGGACATCTGTCCGAGAAGATCTGCTGTGCCGATGATTGAACCTGCGACAGTATAATCTTTCCCCATAACGGATTCTCCGGGGGTATCGCTTCTAAGTCCGGTCCATCTTATTAAAGAGGATATTACATCTGACATTAGAGCAGTTATTCCGATTTTTTCTTTATTCTCATTCACAAAAATAGTGCTTCTTTCGACGTGATTTTTGGTATATTTTGCACCTGTACCGTCAGTATCATCCGATTTCTGAATATAGCCTGAATCGTGATACATTACGGCTAAAAGAAGAGCTACAGTGCTTTCTTCGGAAAGAATGGATTCTGAAGATATATTAAATCCGTCCATAAGGCGAGAGGAGGCGAGCAGAGCGTCAAGTGTATGGTTTAAATCGTGATACTCAGTATTGCATTTCTGATAACCTTCGAACTCACCTTTAAAAAGAGATTTTAGTATTTCAAAAGAACGTTCAACGATTTGAAACGTTTTCAGGTCGTAATGGTAAGAGAATATTTCTTTTACTTCTTCAAAAACTGCTTCAGGAGAAGTGTGATCGACAAGAGTGCAAAGCTGGGGATTGCTTATATTTGCCATGATTCCTCCGCTTATAAAAATAGTTCATCTTTAAACTATGTTTCCACTGATAGTTGATGTCTAAAAAATAGCAAGGAATAAATTATGTAAGCTTTAGTGCTAAAGTTGAAAAAAGATATTACATATCAAAAAAGTAATCCTTATCTTCAAGAAGTTCGCTTTTTGATTCAGGTTCAATTCCGCTTTCAAGAAGTATTGCTTCAATATCCTTAATTTCACTTTCCCAGTAATTATCGGTTCCGTAGTGAGGAAATGCATTTTTGAAAGCCGGATCATCGTATCTTTTCCCTATCCAGCAGGCATAGTTAACGAATCTCATAGCCTTAAGAACCGGAGCAAGATTCAGCCATGAGCGGTCAAATTCGGCGAATTCGCGGTAACCTTCAAGAAGAGCTTCTCTTTTGCGCTGTCCTTCCGCATCACTTGCCGGAGCAAGCATCCATATATCCTGTACTGCCGGACCTGTAACAAAATCATCAAAATCAAGAACGATAAAATTGCTGTCTCTTTTCAGCAAATTGCCCCAGTGAAAATCTCCGTGGATTCTATGAATAGGCATGTCTCTTGAAGCTTCAACGAATGCTGTTGTAATTTTGTCTGCGAGCTTATGATAAACCGAAAGATATCTCTGAGGCAGAAGCTCTTTTTGTTCCATATAATCAAGATTAGCATGCACGAAAGTCTCAGGACATATTTTTATTCTATGAACTGCTTTTTTACGTCTGCCGGTATTGTGAATACGCGCAATCAGCCGGCCTATCATCATCAAATCGTCATCAGAAAATTCATCCGGAATCCGTCCGCCGTTTTTCGGAAAAACCGTGTAAATAAAATCATCGATGAGATGAAGAGTTTTTCCGTCAAAGGATAGCGGCGCACAGACGGGAATATCATCGTCCTTAAGTTCTTCCAGGAATGAATGTTCTTCAAGAATCTGGTTTTCGTTCCATCTGCCCGGACGGTAAATTTTTATTACAACCTGGGAAGAATCTTCAAGATAAAGAGAATAAACTCTGTTTTCCAGTGAATTGAGCTGAAGAATATGTCCGGTCGGATTCAAATTGAGCTTTTCAGCCGCTTTAAGAATTGTTTCAGGTTTTAGTGAATAATAATTATCAGACATCTTTCTCCGTTCGGTCTCAGTCTTTTATTTTATAAAACTCTAGTTTAAAAACTTTACTAATTATTATCATCAGCCGAATAATGGCAAGCAGAAAGAGCTTTCAGGGAGTATATATGTCTGGTGAAACTGCATCGCTTTTAGTTGCCCTGTCTTGGACATTTACGGCATTGATGTTTGAACGTGC
>JAKJGA010000150.1 GCA_022704645.1 Spirochaetota bacterium | reverse complement strand
CTTTAAACGTTTCTATCGACAAAATCTTATAAGAAGATTTGATATCACCGTAAACTATATCTGCTGTTTCTCCCTGTTTCTTTTTCAGGAGAGCTTTTGCAAGTTCTGAACGGTAAGAAAGAATATTCTTCTCATAATCCGCATCCCACGGACCGAGAATCGCATATTTAATTTTCTCAGAGCTGTCAATTTTCTCAAGTTCAACCACAGTTCCCGGCATAACTGCTTCGGTGCTGACTTTAGAAAGATCGATTATCTTCGCTTTTTTAATTTCACCATCAAGCTTTGAAATCGATTTTTTAAGAATGGACTGTTTCTCCAAAAGAGAACTGTAATCGACGTTCTCTCTCATGTCTCCTGAAAGATCGGAAGCGATAGAAAGTTCTTTTGTAAGCTGAACCATTTCAACATTAATCATAGCTGAAAGCTCTTCTGTCTTTTTGTCGAAACCGCTCTTTAGAACAAATATTTCCTCTGCATCAACATCAACCTGTTCAGTATCTTTAACATTTGACTGAGGAGCAAAATCATTAAACTTCTCAACGATTGTCTGCCTGATTTTTTCAAGCTGCCAGTCTTCAAGATAACCGGAATTAGCAGCCATGTCATACAGCTTAGCGCAGATTCCTTTATCATTTTCAGAAATTACTTTTTTCAGAATCTCATTTTCTCCGCCGAAAACTATATCAAGAACAATGTTTTTCAAACGGACAGATTTCAATTCAATTCGTTTTAGATCATAAACAAGTCTAAAAAGAGCAAGACTCAGATCCTTTACAGAATAATCGAGCCAGTCATAATTCCATGAAGAAGAAAGAATATTTCTCGCAACCCACAGAAAGAGCTCAGGAAACTCCTTCGCCCCGACGGTGACTCTTTCAATATAGCCGTTAATACATTTGAATTGATGCTCACGGATAAGAATATTCATAATGTATTTATGAATTCTAACCGGAGTCTCAAATAATATATCTCCGAAAATAGCCGACCAGTCATTTCTTTCTTCTCTGATAAGATTAATGAAATCCTTCTTATAGTCATAAGAAGAAATCTTTGAAGAAATCAAAGGAAGTTCTCTGCTCTCTTTTATGAAAGCTATCACTTTTACTTTTATATCATTCAATTCGCTGATTTCAGTAGAAGAATACTTCTCAAAACTTTTCAGAATAAAATAAGAAAGAATGAGTTTGGTATTAGAACCTTCTCCTGAAGCAGAGATAAAATTATCAATAAAGAGGCTTATCTCATTTTTCACTTCAGAAAACTGAACATTATTAATTAAATCAAGAGCCGCATCTAACCGGCCGCTGAAAGAAGGTGCATTCTTGTATCTTACTAAAAGATCTTCATAATATGTAACAGGCTTGTCTCTAACAAATATTTCATCTTTTTTCTGTTCAGAGAAAGCAAACTCAGCTTCTTTCTTAATGAGATTTTTTGCCTTAGTCCACCACTTCGACCAATTTTTTTCCTCAACATAATCAGGAATCAAATCTTTCTTTATTGTCATGAGGTTAATTCGTTTTCCATGCGAATTTATCAACAGACGGAAAAATTCAATAAAATCTGAAGTAAATAATTTTTTAATCTCCTCCGGATTCTCGTGTCTTTGCACATAGAAATGATCCTTCTTCAAAGGAATAAGCGACTGAAGAGCCATTTGAACCGTCATCTTATGGTTCTCTTTGCCTTTAAAATCCACAACTATGTCATCCTGATTAATTTCCTTAATCAGACCAAGCCCCCATGTACGATGCATAACATAGTTTCCGGCATCAAAAACTATATTATTCTCAAAAGCATCAAGAGCAGTTTTTATAGGAGTCTGATAATCAGCAAGTTTGGAAATCGCTAGGAACTGCTGAAGCTGGGAATGCTCTGAATATTTCTTTTCAAAATGCTTTATGATTTTTTTTCTCGAGTCAAAATCGTCTTTTCTGTTTTTAAGTACATGTTTCAAAATATCTATTGCAGCATCATCGTTATCTGAATAAAATGAATACAATTTCTTGTACATCTCTGCAGCAATTTCTTTTTGCTGTGCATCAGAAAGAAGTCTTTCAACCTTGTCAAAATAAGGAAGCTCTTCCTTAGAAGCTTCAATTACTTTATCCAAAAGCTCCGTTACTTCTGAATAATTTCCGTCTTTAATATAACCTTCAAAAGCCAGCTTTAGATATTGAGATGACTTTTGCTTGTCATCAGACAGAGCAAGCGCCAGTTTTTTCGCAACTTCGGAATCAAATCTGTTTATTTTGATAAGCTCTTCCCAGATAGGAACAGCTTCCTTAACTTTTTTCAGTTTCTCATAACTTAAAGCAAGAGCACGCAATGCAGCCCTGTTTTCTCCGAATTCAAGAATTCTGTCGGCAATATGACCTACAATAGTCCATTTCTGTGCATTAACATAAAGATTAAGAAGTTCCATCAGATAGCTTTTGCTGTCCATTGAATCTTTTCCGAAAGAAATGAGACCCAAAAGATACATTGCAATTACAGAATTCTGATAATTTGCCAGATGTTCCCGGCAATGATTTACAAGTTCTTCTTCTGCGGATTCACCGGCAGCTGAATTATAAAAATCATCCAGAACTCTAAATCTGTTAATGCTGACGTCTTTGGGATTTATTCTTCCCCAAAGTTCCTCTTTAAGAAGTGATTCAAGCCGCTCAATTATTTTTTCTTTAGACATCCCTTCTTCTCCTATTCTTCTTGTTGTAATGCATTGTTCATTTTTTCATTGCCGCATAAAACAAAAGAGTACCCTTACATGGATACTCTTTTGAACAGATCCACTTGTAATTAAATTACTTCGGATTATCTACTTTTTTCTCCGGCTCTTTCGTGTCATCTTTTGTTGAATCAAAATTTTTCTCTAGACCCTCGCCGTCAAAGTTTACTTCAAAAGTTTCAGTAAGGACTTTAATCTGATCAAAAAAGAAAAATGTATTATCCGTCGATGCCGTAGGCGCCGATCGCAATATTATTCTCTCAAGTTTAAGAGTTCTTGTCTGCGGAAAAGAATCCGTATCCTGAGGTATATAGCTTGGAATATCCGCCTTAACAGGCTGCCATCCTACGAAATTAACTGAACCGAATTTAAGAATATGAACATTATCCTTATAATCTTTCACCCATGCTTCAAGTTTATAATCCTGACCTCTTCCGTGTACCCATATAGAAAGTGCACGTGAACGACCAGGCATCTGAAGAGGTTTTTCAGGAATCAAATGAACTGAATTATATCCAGGATATTTGAACTGGAAATTAACTCCCAAGACTTTTGTTTTCTGAAGACCTTTTCCGTTTGCTGCCCATTTCTCAACTGCTAAATCTGCAGGTCCGCCCTCAACAGTTTTCAGCTGAACATGCTTAACCGGGTTTCTTCTCTTCTTATTGTCACCCTCTTCTTTAAGCATCTTAGGTGTAGTTTCTACATTCCATTTGATTTCTTCTGTTTCGAAGTCATCAACTACAACAGCTCTCACTTCTTCCTGACTGATGTCAGGCTGAACATTTGTTACTATTTTTGAAAAGGAGCGGCTCGCAGCAAACACAAGAGTTACAGTTAAAACCGCAACCGCTATCCTTTTTATTTTTACTATACTCATTTTTTCCTCCGCCTTAGCGCACTTGTCTTTTTACTGAATATTACCAGTTGTCTCTGATATTAGGATCTCCGGTAAACTCAGAAAGATCTGTAATAACTGTCAGGTTATCAAAGTACGAGTAGAATGTACCCGGAACTTCATAAAGATCACTTTCTATAAACAATGAAACAAAATGAAGATTTTTATCAAGAAAAGCATAACTTGGAGACTGTGGAAGCCAGCCGGGAACGACAACGCTCATCTCTCTCCATCCCCAGAAATCAAGTTTTCCGATTTTAATTTTATGAATATGTCCTTTATAATCTCTAAGTTTAACAAAAAGAGTGTGCCTCATCTTTCTTCCCAGAACCCACACTTTTATTTCCTTAGCCTTA
Source organism: Spirochaetota bacterium (assembly GCA_022704645.1). Lineage (GTDB taxonomy): Bacteria > Spirochaetota > UBA4802 > UBA4802 > JAFGJZ01 > JAKJGA01. The sequence goes on along the minus strand of JAKJGA010000150.1, from coordinate 638 downwards.
CCGCGGATAATATACTCATTCGGAGGAAGAATTTCAACACGGTCAAACCCTCTGTCTATAAAGTATGTTTTTACGCCAAGAACGTGCTCGTTCTTGTGAACAATGCCGTTATCATCTTCCAAAGGTATATCAACCGGTTCAATAGTTCCATCGTCCTTTACAGTCGAAGGTTTTCCCGGATATTTACGAATTTTTGTGTCGCCGAGAGGACAAGTCGCATTGGCTCGCCAGTCTTCACACTCTTCAAAATCATTAAGCCAGTCCTGAACAAGACCGTCCTGTTTCTTTTTGGTTCCTTCCTTTGTTTCTGCAGCCGTAGTAGCACCTGCATCCTGAGCAAAGATTTTGTAGTCGCTTACCGCAATAACTAGAAATCCTACCAGAACCGGCAACAATAAGGATTTTAACTCCTTTCTCATTTGCGACAACTCCTTTTATAAAAATTTAATCACGTAGAATTTCTTCAAGATATCTCACAATACTGAAGAATGAAAGTTGTCCATAGGAAGGACACTCTCGTTACTTTATCGGCATCTAAAGCGTAAAAATTAAATATTAATTCGCATTCAGCCAACTCTGATCGAAAATAATTGTAAGGGAAAAATTATAATTGTCAACTAATTAATCGAAGAGCTATT
>JAKJGA010000149.1 GCA_022704645.1 Spirochaetota bacterium | reverse complement strand
TGTCGACATAGTTTTTATCTTAACGGATAAAGAGTATGACCGAAGAAAATCAGATGATAATCTGCTTTATTTCAACCGGGAATTGTGCACATACCCCGATGGTTATGTTGACGGCAAATGCGTCAATTTGAACTATTTGCGTCTGGTTAATGAAAAGGGAAACGAACCTACACGCTACGCCTTCAAGGACGTTTTTTTTATTTTCTGCAAGGATGACAGCATCAAAAAACTTATAGAAGGAATTCCCGTTTTCAACGAGTCAGCCAGAGAAGATCATGCCCGGCGTTTTTTCGCACAACTCACTGCATGGAAATGGTTTCTCTCTGAAGGAAAAAAACACAAAAACCGTTATCTTGAAAATCTTGCTGTCAGCAATTTTATAATGTATTCCTGCCGCTTGATTCTCAACCATAACAGACTTTTATATCCGTTTCAGAAATGGATGCTCAAAGAAACAGAAAAAGCTGAAAATAAGCCCGAAAAATTCATGAGAAACATTCATAAGCTTCTGAAAAACAGAAAACCCAAACTAATGGAAAGAATTTATTCAGATTTGAAAAACATGAAACTTTGCGATTTCGATGAAACAAAATGGGGAACTTTTTTTCATAAAGACATAGAGACTACATGGATGCAACATGAGCCTTACATTGCTGACTTATAAGCAGACAACTTCTAACACAAACATTGTTCTTTAAATATTGGCAAAATGCATTTGGTGAAATTCTTTATGATTTGAGACAATATTTTAAGACAGCCGAGTCTTACTCGGCTCCATCTACATCTCTAGATCCTTCGAAACTACCCTTAATTGGCAAATCTATTCCATCATTTATAGTTCCAGAAAATGTCCCCGCAATATGAAAAAGACCATCATCCTCTCTTTCATAAGAAAAACCAGTACTAGTAAAGGTTACTTCCAAAGAGTTTAATGAAGAATCATAAGAGTAGCCATCTCTGACAATTTTAACAGAGTGTCCAACTGTCCTATCCCAATTTGTTGATGTTGTAAATGTTAAAGTGCATCGACCATCATTAGATTTCAAAGAAAAAATATAATCAGAAGGAATTAATGGACTATCCCATACATAATTGTAAACATGCCCCGATTGCTCACAACTATATGTTTCTCCATCAAATATAATTGTTGCTTTGTAGTATGGATCTTTTTCCTCATTTTCATCATAACAACTAGAAAAAGAAAGAAAAGATAAAATATTTAAGATTAGAAATAATGCCGTGTGCCGCATAATAGTATAACCTCTCTACGCAGAAAAGAGCAATTTGCGGGCAACTTGTTAATACTTTTTCAACAAGCCTATAATACTCTTATTGTGACTTCATATTATTTCAAACTCAATCAAATGAGCTCATGTTAACAAACTCACAATTCCTCAAGATATATCAAAAAGAATAAATCTGTTAAGCATCATCATCCTTTCCAAAATCCAAATCAGGATAAAGCTTATTCGCGCAGTCCCGGCATAACGAATGACTAAAGTCCGCGTCGGAATGTTCTTTAATATAATCTTCAACCTGCTCCCAGTATCCTTCATCGTTACGAATTTTTTTACAAACAGCACAAATCGGAAGAAGACCATCAATACGCTTTATCCTTTTAATTGAATCAGAAAGATCTGCTATAAGAATTTTTCTTTCTCTGCTAAGCGAGCTGATTTTAATAAGCGCGGCAGACATTACAGCCACGATAATAATTAAAAAAACAAGACTGATACCCAATACATAAGTTTTATTCTTTCGATAAAAATCATAAAACGATGATGGCTCATTGATAACAATGCTGTCCTGAGGCAAATCCGAAATCTTTATATTATATTTTTTCATCATCATATAATCAAACATATATCTGTTTGCACTTTCTGCAACAACAGGAATAGAATCGGCATCCTTACCATTCAAAATACTTATTGCCATCTGTGCGGCCGTTCTTCCCTGATAATATCCGCTGACTATCATTCCGCCGAAAAGACCTTTGCCTAACAGCCACTCCTGACGTCCGAATACAGGAACTTTGCTTTTTGTAAGAAACTGTGACGCTTCCCGTGTTGAAATAACCTTGCCGTCACCGTCACGATTGAAATCCGTATAGAATAATACCGAATTTGACGGAGCATTTTTGATTTTTTCTTCAAGTTCACTGCTGGATAATCTCTCCCAGAATTCAATCCGTATATTCTTCGGCAAACTCTTTGCTGACTCAACAAAAAGTTGCTTATTTATAATTCCGCTTTCAGTATTATCGCATATTGATATATAAAGATCTTTTTCCGGAAATAGAAATAGGGCTGCCTGCTGTGTTTTTGCAGGATCATAGTATTCCGCAATACCTGTTATGTCAGAGCATCCCTTTATCATCGATGGATCGTAATTGTTTATTCCGCAAAACACAATCGGAACATTTTTGAAAACACTATTTCGGAATTGGAGAATAAAATTGAAAGCATTATCATCCGATAGAATAATCATATCGAAATCATTCCTGGAATATTTTAGAACGAATATCTGTTTTAAGTATTCCATATACTCGGGAGAACTGTTGCGCTTGGAATCAAGATATTCATAATAAACATCATAATCCTTAACCGAATTAAATACGGAATCGACACCTTCCATAATGCGGTCGCTCCACAAATATCCTTTATGATACGAATTTACAATCAGAATCTTTTTTGATGACGTATGCGATAAAGCGGAAGAAGCATCCGGATTAATTGATAGAAAAAAAGCAAATACTACTATTTTCAGAAGTTTTAATCGCCGCATATATTCCGACGCGCCTCCTCAATAAAATATCCAATCTTAACAAAAAGCGATAAAACAGCAGCATTACATAAGAACAACATGTTTTAAAATAACTCACAGCAACAAACTGAAGGAGTTAAAGCAATATTATACTTCAAGAGTAATTAATTCCAGTTTTAAATTAATTGTACTGATTTAAAACTTTTTCCAACAACTAAAGACTAATTCGTTAATATGCGAAAAGAGATTTCCCGATGGAAATTGTACCTGCTTATTATTTTATTTGATTTTATAAGTTAAGAAGTGATATGATCACTAAAGTACATATTCATGCAATATAATACTTTTTTCTTCGTATGATATCATGATGATTCGCATTTTGTGTGAGGTAACTTCAGCATGAAAACAAAAACCGAAAACTGGGAAATCATCGAACAAGCAAAGGGTTCTTTTAATTTATTATTTCACAGAGACTGGAAACATAAAACGAAATCAGAAAAAAAAGATTTCATTAGCAAATTCATCTATCTTTTCGTCATAATCAATGCGGTTCCGTTTGTTTTTCTGGTTATTGACTATTATCAAAATAATTTCACGTACGCAAGACCGGAATTAAAACAACTCGTTTTCTTTCTGATGATTCCATGGTTTCTGATTCTGCTAATACGGCTTGTTTTTCCTTTCAAACCACTAATATGGGAGTGCTCTGAAGATAGAATAAAAATAGGAAATAAAATATTAGCAAAACCTGATCTGACACAAATTAGATTGAAAACTATTAGCCGGAAAAAAAACACATTAGCATCTTCTGAACTCTATCAAATACTGGAATTTGAATCTAAATTTTATAAAATTGAAATAAAAGGTCAAAAGGATATAATTTATTCGAAACTTATAAATTATTATGATAAAAGCAGTCTTTCTGATGCTTTGCAAAAGGTGGCTGGCAAAGTTCGAATCGACTATTCAGAAAATTAATTTTTTAAGGAGGTATAGAGAGCTAAAATCTCATACAAGAGGAGTCATTCATAGAAATCAGCATTCAATTATAAAAATCATTTCATCTTTCAGCATAAACCAATGATAGAGATGAAATTATTAATGTTTACTTCATACAAACGTTTGCAATAATAAAATTGACAAATTCAAGCCATGAAACGCACTTATTCTATAATTATTAGTCACGCAATTTTTAGGAGGATTAAATAATGAAATATGGTTATTTTGACGACGCCGCAAAGGAATATGTTGTCACAAACCCGAAAACACCAGTCAAATGGATTAATTATGTCGGAGGACTTTCTTTCGGCGGATTCGTAGATCACACCGGAGGCTCTCTCATCTGCAAGGGAGACCCTGCTCTAAACAGAATTCTTAAATACATACCGCAGATGCCTTCTTCCGATTTTAAGGGAGAAAGTGCATATATCCGTTTCAAAGAAAACGGAACCTATAAAGTTTTTTCACCGTATTTCGTTCCTACTCTCGACAAATATGATCTTTTCGAATGTCACGTCGGCTTAGGATACTCTAAGTTTGTCAGCGAATTTTACGGAATACGTACCGAAATCACAGTCTTCGTTCCGGCTGGAGAATCCCGTGTAATCCGCGACATCAAGATTACAAATAAGAGCGGAAAGGAAATTGAAATAGACTACATTCCGGTTGTTGAATATACTCACTTCGACGCACTCAAACAGTTTACTAACGCAGACTGGGTTCCTCAGACCATGCAGAGCAAGGCTCACAAAGAATCCGACGGAAAACTTGTTCTTTCACAGTGCGCATTTATGATGAAAGGTACTGCCGAAAATTATTTCACATCAAATCATCCTGTTTCATCATTCGAATCCGACAGAAAGAATTTTCTCGGAGACAATGAATA
>JAKJGA010000148.1 GCA_022704645.1 Spirochaetota bacterium | reverse complement strand
AGAAATTCCTTGGTCTTTCTGCACCAGATGCAGGTGCTCAAACCTAGCAAAAGTACATGTCCCTTATCAGTTCCTTCAACTTTAACAGTATTCATCATAACCTCTTAACTATTATCGCACAAAATCCGCACATTGGCAAATTAATTATGCCGGGCTTTCTCTTCTCCGAAAATATAAACATCATACTTCTCAAGGTCAACTGGTTCGGAAAGAATAAGGGTGTTCGAAGATTCATCCCACGTAAAACCTTTTATTAAATCTTTTCCGAAATATCCGTCACGCCGCGGAAGAAGATGAACAAGCCACACTCCGCTGAAAGACGCATTTACAGGGCTGAATTTGCGGCAAGAGGCGTCAATTGCACGAGAGTTTCCGTCTACCGGCCATTCAAAATATGCACGGATTTCTCGCGTCATATCAGAAGAACTCATCGAACCGATACTGCATGCCCCATTTGATGTTGAATACTGGAGCATATATTTTTCATCTCCAGAAACACACGGGAGAAGTTTTATCTCATTCATTTTTTCATCATAAGAAAAATCTGCACCAGCTTTTCCTATTTTTCCATTATAAACAAATCTGATATTGGAAGCTTTTTCACCGCCTGAAACCTTAACACGCAAAGGTATCTCAAACTTTCCTTCCGCTCTTACGATGTATACAGAATTATCAATTTTTCTTTTAAGTTCTATCAAACCCGTTTTTTCATCATAACTCCAGTCATTCCGCGGAAGAACAATCATCTCATGTTTTTTCCCGAGAGATTCAGCAGGGAGCATTGTGCTTATGGAAACCTTTTCAACCGATTTAAACTTAACAGCAAGCGCATAGTATCCGGGACTTCCCTCCAGAGGTTCTGCATTCAGATTATGAGAATTAACCGATCCGGGATATATTATAGAAGAAAGTAAACAGACAGATAAAGCAGCCAGACAAATCTTTAGTTTCATAATTAACCTCAAACGGCGTTACTTTTTATATTCGACAATCACAATGAGCTCAGGTCAAACCAAAAATTTCTTGACGCTTTGACCGTCAAAAGCCGATGATTTTCATGTCCAAGGGGTATTATAATGAAAAAGATCATTTTTCCGGTAATTTTCTGCATCGCGGCTTTTCCTCTGTTCGCAGACTATAATTCAGCTCTCAAGCTTTTTACAGAAGGCAAGTATGACGACTCTCTGAAGGTAATTGCAGAAGAACTTGATGCCGCAAAAGATATGACTGCCGATTCTCCCAACTACAAACTCCGTTTTCTTGCAGGTCACAATCACTGGAAAATGAAAAGATATGAAAATGCACTCTCCCATCTTGGAAGATGCCTTCAGATAAGACCGAATGACACCAATGCAATGATCGATGTCGGTCTCGTTTATCTTGAAATGAAAAAATACACCGACGCAGTAAGAGTCGGCCAGAAAATCGCCGAAAAAGAAAAAAACAATGCCATGGCATATTATATAATCGGAAAGGCGCGTTACGGTCTCGGAAACTTCTGGGGCGCAAAAGAACTTTTAGAAAAAGCAACATCTGCTGATTTCGAAATGTACGCGGCATGGAACGAACTCGGAAAAACTTTCATGATGCTAAAAAAATACCCTGAAGCTGAAATCGCGTTCGCTACGGCATATTCTGTGAACCCTTCATCACCTGAGATAATGAACAACTTTGCAGCAAGCTATTTCGCCCAGGGCAAAAAAGACAAAGCGGCGGAAATGATAAAGAAAGCTGCCGAAGCCGATAAAACAAATCCGGCGATTCAGGCAAATCTTGGAACTTTTACAGCGAAATGAATCCTTATTTTAAGCAGCCCGTCATCGACTGGCTGCTCGAAAAAAACAATCCAATCATAAGAAACCTTACCATAACAGAAATACTTCACGAAGATTATTCAGTCTCCTACGAAGAAGCCGTGTCCTATTTCGAAAAAACATTCAGTGATAAATCACACAAATCATTAAACTCAACAATTCACTATTTCACTTTTGCAGCCGAAAGCGCAATGCGAGCTGATGAAAAGTTTATTCAGCCTGTAATAAAAAAAATAATCGAGAAGTCATTCATTGAAGGAAAAGGATTTTCGCCCGAATGGAAACCAAAGACTCCATGCGCTGGGTGGACAGGATCAATATTAAAATCGCTCATTAAAAGCGGCTACTGCGGTGAAGAAATACATTCATGCGCAGAGTGGCTTATTTCAATTCAGCGCCGCGACGGAGGATGGTTTTATTCTCCGGTTGCGGGATTTAAGGACAGCATAAAACTTTATTTTTCAGGAAAAACCGGCAAGGGACTTCAGCGCGAAGATGACGAGAAATTGTCTTCAAGCATCATCTCTACTGCATGCGTACTCGGCGCGCTTATTCCTTATAAAAATATCTACAACAAATATCATCTTGAAGTAAAGAAAGGAATCAAGTATCTTAAAAACTCAGTCTTCACTCTAAAAAATGAGCACAGAGGAATTTACTGCAATGATGATTTCTCGAAAATAATATATCCGGTTTTGTCCCAGACCGATTTACTATCAATTCTGAAACTGCTTGCCGAAGAGAATCAACTCAACAACGGCATAATTCCCTACTTTAACAAAATCGTATCTAAACAAAATTCATCCGGCAAATTCAATCTCGAAGCCGACTCGCACGGAACCATTCATTCTCTGCTTGGAATAAAAAAAGGCAAACCCGACAAGTGGTGTACGCTGAACGCGTATAGGTTGTTTTCAATTTAAAAGGTGCTCGGCACCTTTTATCCGAGTGTCGGAATACAAACAAGGACTTCTTGCGATGCCTTATATTGCGACTTCCTGCCGCGTATTGAAGGCCTCGCTTTGCAGGGTTCGTTCCTGCATACTTTGGAATCTTTTCCCGAGAGTCGGGATACAAACAAAGGCTTCGCCTTTGTGATTCTTTCTTGCATGGATCATGCAATAATGTTCAAAGGGACGAGGAGCTCAGTCGCCGCTCCTCATCCCTTTGAGATCCCACTCCTAGCTTTTGTCGGGCGAATTCCTCGCACCGGCTTCGCCGGATGCTGCGGTCGACCGAGTTGAGTCCGACTGCGTCGGACATTTTAATGGTTTTATATAATTCATACATATCAAAATGGCTCTTCGGAATATCAAATCGTCAAGCCTGCTGTAATCCTCGTAGACTGAAGCGGCACTGGATCTGGAGAATAGCGTATTTATCGTATTTATGGTCACATCGAAACGAACGCTTCGCGTTCACTCAGTGACCATGGGAAACGCACTATTCACCCGGCACATTTCTCTGAAAAACCTAATGAAATTAAATCAACGTCATCAGTTTTGATTCCGTGCACAATAAAAAAAACGACTATCTTTTTTTGGAAATACAGTTCATAGATGGCTCTCAGGAGCATATTATAATTAACATGAAATATTTCCAGACTGAGAATAAATTAATCAAGTGAGCAAGTTATAGATTATTTGAGGAAAGTATGTTAAAATGGAAAAATAAACAATGGGTCGAAAGCGATGAAGGCTTTTCTTTTTTATTTACAGGGCGTTATACGGCAGAATATATTGAGGGCGATCGAAATTTATCATTATTAATCGAAGACAGTATGAGTAATGATAATTACGGAATTATTATTAAATCCGGTTCGATGAACAAATGGGATAATAATCAGACAATATTATTAAATGAAAAAGATGTTATATTAAGAAATATTTCTGAGGCACTGGAGTTCCAGAATATCAATTTAATAATTGAAGATTAGAATTATTAATTCTGAGAAGAAATCTGTTTTCCATGAGACAATGACTTTTGAAAATAAACGGAATATAGGTAAAATGATGAAATGCGATTGTGACGAACTGAAAGATTTTTCTTATTTATCTGATTTACCTAAGAATTTTGAAAGCAGATTAGAACATCTAGAGAACAGTAAAATATTCAAGATATTGTATAGATGTAAATTCTGCGGTCAGCATTGGTCGATTGATGTATGGGACAGGTACGAAATGCCTATTGCAGTAAAAATAAAAGACGTTACCGGCTGGGAAAAGATAGATTATGATGGAATCAAATCTGATTTATTCGCATCTTCAAAAGGCGGTTATTCTGATGAATTATGTTCATGGAAAAACTGTTCTAAGAAAAGCGTGAAAGGAAAAGCCTTCTGTCCACTTCATTGTTTTTATATTTCAAATTCTGAACAATGACATTATTCTACTGATATATTTCTCTGAAAATATTAATCTGAACCAAAAGATTTGACATTTTAGATGAAAAAGCTCTTGCAATATAAAACTAATTATACCTGAAATATCGAATGACAAATTAAATTTTATTTTTTGATATTTTTAACAAATCTATTATGATTTGCCGAGCCAAAAGCAATTAACCATCTTATATGAATAAAAATCTTAAAATGAAAACCAAAAAATATAAACCAGATACTAGACTTATAATTATGTCCTATTTTTTTGCATATATTGGTTCAGCATCTGTATTTTTAAAAATTTTTTCAGCAGGAAAAGGCCCTTATGGGTTTAGAGTTGAAGGCACAATTGCGGTTATTTTAGGGATTATATTCATTCTACTCAGCGTTTTAGCTATGAATAAATTTGAAAAGTATTATGATGAATACATGGAGGAATATATTGTTCCTGTATTTCATCCTTTTCG
>JAKJGA010000147.1 GCA_022704645.1 Spirochaetota bacterium | reverse complement strand
AGAAAAAGCGAAATGATGAAGAAATTTACTCCGGCGGAAATTTAAGAAGAGAATTCATTTTAATGAGCGATGCGATTTCTTCGTAATTTTTCTTAATGTTATTTTGTTCATTTTCGTAAAACTCTATGATTTCATTCATTATCTTGCGGCTTGATTTGCTTTTTATCAGTATTTCCCGGTTTAGTTTTTCAATCTCCAAACCTGATGGACCGGCCAATGAGAGATTATTCTGAAAATAATGATCTTTTACACAAAGTATTGAACATATTTTTTCGAGAATCATTCTGCTTTCATAGTCTTCCGTACACGATTCCGATATCAAATGCCTGTTTTCTTCAAGGAGATCATCGGCTTTTGGGAAATCTCCGCTTTTGATGGAAAGAAGTATCTGCCTTGCATTAGTTTCGATTTTTTCTGTGATGGAAAGTTTCAGTCTCAAACGTGAAATATAAAGACTGACTATGTGTTGTAAATCAGCCCTCAACTGTAAAAGAACTCTTCTGATGAGAATATGAGTCGTTTTTTGTTTCTTTTGACGCGATCTCAGCCCATGCAGATCTTAATTCCGTAATCATTTTTAAAACTTCCTGAAGAATTTCAGCTTTTTTCTGGATATTGGCTTCAAGCAGACGTTTTTTGAAATAAACGTACAGACTCAAAAGATTCTGGGCAATTTGTCCGCCTTCTTCCGTATTGAGAGAAACCATGAGTTCGGAAATTATGTCCTGGGTTTTAAGTATGTTTGTATTAACCACGTCATAGGATTTTGGATTCATGTTTTCAATGGCGATATTAAGAAATTTGATCATTCCGTCATAAAGCATTACAATCAGATGACCCTGACTTGCTGTTGAAATTTGAGTCTGTTTGTACTGATTGTACGGATTATTGACTGCCGCCATGAGAAATCCCCCGTTTTGCGCGAAAAGTTTATGCCTCCTAATTATCGGAAAAAAAAGGCTAAACTTGAATTACATTGTAAAAAAATGCGATTATGTCGCAAAAAAAACTAATGCTAATTTTTGTTTCGCCGATAAAATAAGCAGTAGAGGTGGTTTATGTTTGAAGCAGGCGGAACAAATACTACGAATTTTCTTCTTGAACGCGCCCTTGACGCCGAAAGTGTGCGGAGAAAAGTGATTTCAAACAATGTCGCCAATGTTGATACCCCGCATTTCAAAAGAAGCGAGGTTAATTTTGAATCTGAGCTCAAGCGGGCGATTGATCAGAATCGTGAGCTTGCAGAAAATGATTATCCGGGCGCCGTAACCGATGAAAGACATATTCCCTTTATTCAGATGAGAGATGTTAAAGGTGTAGGGTCGCGCATAAATCTTGATTACAGTACGAGCCTTAGAAATGACGGAAACAATGTTGATATTGAAAAAGAAATGGTAGATGCGGCAAAGAATCTAATGCGCTATAACGCGTTTATAACAAGCCTTAATCAGAATTTCAAGGTTCTGAAAATGGCAATGCGTACTAACGGATAAGGTGTAATTTATGGGAATGTTTGACAGTTTTAATATATCAGCAACAGGATTATCCGCTCAGACTTTGAGAAGAAGCGTGATAGCTTCAAATATTGCTAATGCTACAACAACCCGTACTCCTGAGGGCGGACCTTATCAGAGAAAAAGAATTATTTTTGAACCTGTGAATATCAGACCGAATTATAAATCTCCTCTGGTTCCGGGCAGAATTGAGTCGGGTCCGGGAGAAGGTGTCCGTGTTCTGAAAATAGAAGAAGATAAAGCACCTTTCCGTCTTGTGTATGATCCGAATCATCCCGATGCGATTCAAATAGGACCTAAGAAAGGTTATGTTGAAATGCCTAACGTTCAGATTGTTACTGAAATGACCGATATGATCGAAGCTACGAGAGCTTATGAAGCAAATGTTAATATGGTGAACAATGCAAAAGCTATGTTCAATAAAGCCCTTGAAATAGGAAGAGTGTGAACTGAATGAATGAGAAAAGAATAATTTCCGATTTTAATATTTCACATGACTGCTCTGGAAGAAGGGAGCTTGCCAAGGTTTTTTCTTCTTCAAAGATTGACAAAATGAACAGTGCTGCAGCATTATATTCTGAAAAACACATGAATAAAGGAGTTTGATATGATAACAAGAGACGCACTTTTTTTTGATATAGCTAAGGGACATAACGTATCACTTAAAACAACCGATGCAAACCATTATTCTGAAAAAGTTTCTCCTAATGAGGGAGAAGAAGTTGCTGAGTCATTCAAGGATATGTTTAACGGTTCGATCAAAAAGGTCAATGATCTTCAGGTTGATTCAGAAGAACTTACAAGAAAGATGATTTACGAGCCTGAATCAGTTGATGTACATACTGTGATGATCGCGGCTCAGAAGGCTGAAGTTGCGCTTACGTTCGCTAAATCTATCCGTGATGAAGCTATCAAGGCTTACCGTGAACTTATGAATTTAAGATAATACGTATCAGCAGTTTGTTCTACGATAAACTGCTATACTACAGCAGCAGAATAATAGCCGACCACTCGGGACTTGTCTCCCGTGCGGTCGCCTGAATTCATGTAATTCAGTGATATGAGTTTTTCAGCCCCCAGAAGTTTCAATAGAATAAAACCGCATACGATAGAGGCATGACCGCAAGATTCGATTTTTTCGGATGACAGCATGTCGTCAAGTTCACACTCATCAAAGCTTTCTGCGCATTTTATAAAAAGAGAATCAATTTTCTCTGCTTTGTCATATATATGAAAATGCGACAGATCGGCTGACATGATGACGGATATTTTTTTTGAAGATTTTGATACAGCTTCGTAAAGTTTCTCCGCGATCTCTCTGAGAGTCTTTATGTTGTTTGTACCTAAAATAACTGGGAAAACCGTGAAATCTTTTAATACATATTGAAGAAAAGGAATCTGGACTTCATGGGAATGTTCGAGTTCATCGATGCGCCGGATTTCTGAAAAAACAGAGCTTCCTTTTAAATAATCAACGAATGAATCTTCGGTTTTTACGTTTCCGAGAGGCGTTTCATAAACCGCTGGTGCTATGTAGTTTCCGCAATTGAAATTAGCCTTATGTGACGGTGCAAGAATGATTGCCGTTTCAGTTTCGGGATCAATCACGGAATAACCGTGAGCAGCTGTAATTCCTGAATAGACATATCCGGCATGGGGAGAAATTATCCCCATGACTCTTTTTCCGGTTTCAATTTTTTTAACACGGGAAAAAGAGCTTTCGATGGATTTCAGAAGGTCGTCTTTTGTGCCTGGATAAAACGATCCGGCAAATTCGGCTTTTCTTACGTACATACTTACCTCCGTAATGCAGAAGATATTCCGCAGGCAAGAGAATATATTCTGAAAGTTCCAGTGAAAACATTTACAGCACTAGGATCAATCATTGATGCGATTTTTTCTTTGTCGGCGGCACTGACGGCTCCATTCGTCATCAGTGCCCGTTCGTCATCAAGATTAACAAGAACTGTTTCATAAGCGAAACTTTTCAGAATTTCAAGTATGGAATTGTAATCCTTATCTTTCATAATTGAAAGAAATATTTTAATCCTTTTATTCTTCGTAAGTAATGCTTTTTTTAGAGCATAAATGGATTCTTCATTATGAGCAGCATCAAAAATGATTTCAGGATCACGGCATAATGTTTCGAATCTGCCCCTGATTTTGAAGTTTTCTGCCGATTTCATTATTATTTCTTCATTCAGATTTATTTCAGCTGCGATACATGATTGAATGGCAATGGACATGTTGATGCATTGAACGGGATTATGATTGCTGATTCTGATGTTTTTTACATTTAATCTGTCAGACTTGAAATCAAATGAAACATTGCCGTCTTCGCGTATATTTTCAGCAATAAATTCGAATCCGTATCGATATAGCGGAGAATTGTTGAGCAAAGAAGTTTGCCTGATTCTTTCTGCGGCGCTTTCCGGCAATATTCCAGTTACAACTGGAATATTTTTCTTAATTATTCCGCTTTTTTCACAAGCAATATTTTCGATGGTATCACCGAGAATATGTGTGTGGTCTTTTGATATAGTCGTAATGATGCTTGCTTGCGGGAGTATGATATTCGTTGAATCGAGCCTTCCTCCGAGACCGCATTCAATTACTGCATGTGATATATTTTTTCTTTTGAAATAAAGAAAAGCTGAAAGGGTTAATATGTCGAAATAGGTTGCTTCTGCTGATTCAGAATATTGTATGATTTCTTCAATGACTGAAAGAAGATCATCATCTGAAATATCAGAATCGGTTCTGATTCGTTCATTGATTCTCATCAGGTGGGGTGAAGTATACAGTCCGGGTTTTAATCCTGATGAAGTTAGCAGCGAGTGAATATGTTCAGATGTAGAGCCCTTGCCGTTTGTTCCTGCGATATGAAAAGATTTAAAAGAATTTTCAGGATTTTCAAGAAGAGATGAAATTTTCCGTATGTGCGAAAGTTCATACGAATCGAATTTCTGTGTTTTTTCGTTATTGATGAAAGAAGAAAGTATGGTTTCGATTTTATTCATAGATTTTTAATATTAAGTTGACCCGGTATGTTGAATAATTAGAATGCGGAATATTCTTATTTGCCGGACGGTGTTTATGTCAAGTGATAATGAAAAACAAAAACTTGTAGAAAGTGCTGTTGAACTATTCGG
>JAKJGA010000146.1 GCA_022704645.1 Spirochaetota bacterium | reverse complement strand
GGACTGACCCCTGTTTGTTGGACAAAAAAATTTTTGCTTATGAAATTGACTCCCTGAATTTAACGGGAGAAATCCAACCTAATTTTTTCTTTATCCTTACATTGTTATAGTAATCTATATAGTCATTTATTTTCTTAATCATCTTCGCTGCTGGCAATAACTTATTTTCTTTTTCCAAATAGATCGTTTCACATTTCAGAGTTCCAAAAAAATTTTCCATGCAGGCATTGTCCCAACAATTTCCTCTCCGGCTCATGCTTTGAACTATTCCTAAATCTTTAAGTAAATCGCGGTACTTCTTTCCGAGATATGGCGATCCTTGATCCGTATGAAAAAGTGTTCCCTCAAGGCAATATTTTGCACTCAATTTGTTTAAAGAATCAATTGCAAGTTTCTCGTTGATATTCATCGAAAATGAATGTGAAACGATTTCCCCATTATATAAATCTAAAATTGAATTCAAATATAACCAACCTTCCATTACTCTTATGTACGTCATATCTGCTACGATTTTTGCCATCGGCTTAAACGCATTGAAATCACGATTAAGTATATTTTGAGGTATATCTTCTCTGTTTTCTTCGAGTGTTTTGTAGTAATCTTTGGGATATTTACGCTTACGAATTTTTGATCTGATCCCGTTCGTTTTTCTTATCCTTGATAATTTCTTATGATTATGAATTATTCCAAGCGACTTAAAGAACTTCGACATAACTTTTGAACCGCTATTTTGAGTTTCTTTCGGTAGAATTTTAATATCCGATAAAACTAATTCTTCTCTTTCTTTTTTGTTTGTAGTTTTATTGCGATAATAGCATACGCTTCTTGCAATGCCGGACTCTTTAGATAGATTCATGATTCCGGCTCCATTTTCTTTTGATTTTTTGATAGCTTCGATTTTTCGTCTTTTTTTTTACTTTCTGAAATATCTTGCTGAAGAAGCTCTGCATAATTTTTCCAATACATATTTGCATCACGCAAATACTTGAGTTCCTTTTTTAGTCTTTTCAGTTCATCTTTTTCTTCTTTATTCAAAAGTATTTCCTGATATTGAGTATTTGGTTTTTTCAATATCCATAGACGAACAAGGTCTCTTCTTAATCCATACTTTTTTGACAGTTTTTTATAGCCGTTTATTCCTGGTTTATATTCCTTACGAATCTGCTCTTCAAGTTCAAATGGAAACTTTCTTGTCATTTTTCTAACCCCTAAGTGTCCAACTTTAGGGGGTCAATCCAAAGAGGGGTTGGGGTGATTCTATCTCGCGAATATTGTCAGAAGTGTTATAACAGTTGCGATTATTGTAAACCCTGCGCTCATCATCCACATCATCATGGTGAATTTTTTATTCATGTCATCGAAGCGCTTGTCTACTGCGGTGAAACGCTCATCAATCTGTTTCTGAACAGATTCAAAGCGCTTATCGACTGCGGTAAAACGTTCATCCATCTGCTTTTGAACTGCTTCAAAGCGTGAGTCCATTTGTTTCTGCATTGTTTCGAAACGCTTGTCCATCTGGGAGAAACCGAACTGCATCGTTTCGTTCTGCTTAAGTATTATTTCGCGCTGGCTTCTTAGTTCTTCTTCGATGCGGGTCATGCGCTCGATGAGCTGAATATCGTAGGACCGAAGCTGGACGACATTGCTTTTCGCGCCGAAACGGTCGAAGTTTGATTCGATGTATGAACCGATCTGTTCAAGCTGTTCTTTCGTCAATTCCATAATGACACTCATTTCTCACCTCAAAATATTATCATTTCAGCCTTATGTCAAGGTTTTATCTAACTATATATACGATATTCGGATGAACATTTTCTTAAAAAAAACAAAAAAATGTTAATTTTTATCACTAGTTTTGTGCGGTCAGAATGGCAAACACACAAAAAAGACAGCGGAGAAATAGCAATATTCGATTGATATCAATGATAAATTCGGACCGGGTGAGGTAATATTTCTTTGTTATTTTTCAGCTGAATAGTCTGCAAATGAGATCGTTTTTTGAAATTTTAAAATGCATTGCTGTTTCGGAAAGTATTGCATTAAGGGTTCCTGTTTTGATAGGCCGGTGATTAGGAATTGTGATATGATGCTCGCCGTTTTGAATTGTTGTGATTCGGATATGACTTCCGGTCTGTCTTGTTATTGTGTAGTTAAAATCGCCGAGTAATTTTATCAGTTCCTGTGCATTTATATCACGGGGAATTCTCAAAGAGCGATTGCCTCTTCTCTGACAAAATGAAGACGTAAAATCTGAGGTGCCTGGTTTTCTTCAAAGTGACATGTCACGGCGTCTCTGATATTGTTTCTAAGTTCTTCGATAGATTCTCCGTCCGTGAAGATCGGATATCCGAGAGCACGGGCTGTATAAGTACCATCATCAGCGTCTTCAATGTAAAAAATGATTTCATTATTCATTTTGATAACCTTCGAAAAATTTATTCAGGTTTGATGAAAAATCAAGCATTAATTTCCCGAAATTAATATCATATAAAATTATATTTCTATTTGTCGCTCAATCCTCTCTCCCGGCCTCTCTTCTTTAATAAAAGAAGCCTGAGAGTCAGGTAGATTTCAAAGGGTGCACCGCACCCTTTACCCGGGTTTTCCAGAGTGTCGGGATACAACATAAGGCTTCGCCTTAATAATTCGTTGTTTGCATGGATCATGCAATAATATCAAAGGGTGTTCCACACCCTTTATCCGGTAGGTGCATGGATCATGCAATACACAAAAAGGTGTTTCACACCTTTTAAATCCGGTTTCGCATGGTCTCATGCGATAAGATCAAAAGGGACCGGGCTTCAGTCGCCAGCCCCGCCCCTTTTGAAATCCCCGCCCGCTCTTTGTCGCGACAGAACTATCGCGCATTTCTTCGAAATGACTGCGATAGTCTGCGCTTATTTGGTGTCCGACTGCGTCGGACGTTTCGGCGATTTTTCTATCATTCATCTTTTTCTGAAGCATTAATATGAATGATAGAAAGTCCTCTCCCGGGAAAGTCTTTATTTTTGGCTTCGCCAATTTGTGCTTCATTCTGGGTGAGGTCATAAAATTTTTATGTTTAATCTTCTATTTCCGTATCTGCATGTAATTCTTGACAAAAGAATGGTATTATATATAATACCATTATGAAAAGAGTAATTGTTGACACAAATGTTATTCTTTCGGGATTGAAATCAGCTAAGGGCTCTTCTTTTAAGCTTCTTTCTCTGATTCCTGAAAATAGATTTGAGATACTTTTATCAGTTCCATTGGTTATGGAATATGAGGCTGTCTTATTAAAGCATTTGAAGCTGTTGGGTCTTTCTAAAAATGATATTGATGATTTTATTGATTACTTATGTAAAATATCAATTCATCATAAGATTTATTATCTTTGGAGACCTTTCTTAAAAGATCCGTATGATGATCACATATTAGAACTTGCGGTTGCCGCTTCAGCTGATTTTATTATTACTTTCAATATAAAGGATTTTGACGGAACTGAAAAATTCGGAATTAGGGTGATTGAACCTGATGAATTCCTGAATATTATAGGAGAAAAAATATGAGTACTTTAAGTGTTAGGATTCCGGATTCTCTGCATAAAGAAATAAAGAAGTTATCGAAAAAAGATAATATTTCAATCAACCAGTTTATAGCAAGTGCTGTAACCGAAAAGATAACCGCTTTGGAAACTGTTGATTATCTGCAGGAAAGAGCAGAAAGAGGCGACTTAAAAAAGTATTCTGCGGTTTTAAAAAAAGTAAAATCGGTTTAATTCCTTACTTTGCGAATATTGTCAGAAGTGTTATAACAGTTGCAATGATTGTAAAGCCTGCGCTCATCATCCACATCATCATGGTGAACTTTTTACTCATGTCATCGAAGCGCTTATCGACTGCGGTAAAACGTTCATCCATCTGTTTTTGAACAGATTCAAAGCGCTTATCGACTGCGGTAAAACGTTCATCCATCTGCTTTTGAATAGATTCAAAACGCTTATCGACTGCGGTGAAACGCTCATCCATTTGTTTCTGCATTGCCTCGAAACGCTTGTCTACCTGCTCGAAGCGTTTGTCCATCTGTGCGAAACCGAACTGCATCGTTTCGTTCTGCTTCAATATTATTTCGCGCTGGCTTCTGAGTTCTTCTTCGATTCGGGTCATACGTTCTATGAGCTGAATGTCGTAGGGCCGAAGCTGAATGATATTACTTTTCGCACCGAAGCGGTCGAAGTTTGATTCGATATACGAACCTATCTGTTCAAGCTGTTCTTTTGTAAATTCCATCGCTACACTCATTATTCACCTCAATCTACTATCAATAATTTTCTTTGTCAATTATATATACGTAATTCGGTGTGATAATTTCGCAGATATCCTCAAAAATTCCGTGAAAGAAATATTTGTGAAGATGTTTGAGTATGATAACAGTGTTTAATGTTAATATATGATCTTGAACTGATTATTGATAAAAAATTTACAATAAATTTAAGCGTAAATTTTATTTCGCGTATAGCTTGCCCGAGGGGTTTGCCATGTCCATCAAATATAAATTTATGCTCTTTTCGATTATCTCCGTCGCGGTGTCGCTTATCATCGCACTTTTTCTTACACTCTATCTCGTTGAAAGAGACAGCGAAAGAAAAATAGAACTGGATCTTTCTCACAGAACAGAAACAATTAAGAAGACTCTTTTT
>JAKJGA010000145.1 GCA_022704645.1 Spirochaetota bacterium | reverse complement strand
AATTTTTCTTCGTTTTTTTGAATGGTGCTGAAACCGGATTCGGTTAATTTTATCAGTACTTTTTTCAATTTATTATGAAGTATGAAAAAAAGCCCGCAAAAGAGAATTATATTCGGCGGAAGTGCTATTGATGCTGTTTTTAAAATCCGAATGAAGTCGGAATTGCCTGTTAAATAAAGAATAATGGAGAAATATAATGCAGTATGCAGTATAATGACTGATAAAAACAATCGGGGAAGGCGTACCAGCTTTTTGAGAAAAGAATAATCCACTAACTTTCCTCCTTCGGAAACGCTGCGGAAGCAAAATATTGTATTATATTAGCATGCCGCATCAAAAATTACACTAAAAAATACGGTTGATTTTGGCAAGCAATAACTTGCCCGATCATTGATTGACTTAATCTGAGGTCAATGCCTGAATTCAATGTTGAGGAAAACAGACAAATATTTTTATTGACGCTATTATTCGGTACTAATTTTACTGTTTATATTAGAAAAACAGTTTGTTTTATCAATTCCGATTATCAGGAGACGCCCGCAAATGGCTAAAAAAGTTTACCTCGGCATGACGGGGGATATTATTCATCACGGTATTATCAATATTATCAGAGAAGGGGCGAAATACGGCGATCTTATAGTGGGATTGCTTACCGACTCCGCTATTGTATCTCACAAAAGACTTCCATATCTGACCTATGAACAGCGTAAAGAAGTTGTTGAGAACCTCAAATTCGTTTCAGAGGTTGTGCCTCAGGAAGAATGGAGCTATGTTAATAATCTCAAAAAAATCAAACCGGACTATATAATTCACGGAGACGACTGGAAAACAAATTATCTTTCCAAAATACGCGACGAAGTTTTTGAAGTTATGAAAGAATGGGGCGGACAGGTTATTGAGGTTCCTTATACAAGCGGGGTTAATTCAACCGCCTTAGTTGATAACGCGAGAACAATCGGAACGACTCCCGACGTCAGACTCAAGTCTCTCAGAAGACTTATTTCCGCGAAGAAAATTGTAAGAATCATGGAAGCTCATTCCGGTCTCAGCGGGCTTATAATAGAAAATGCTGAAATTATGAAGGACGACGGAATTCACAGTTTTGACGGAATGTGGTCTTCAAGTCTTACAGATTCGACAGATAAGGGTAAGCCGGACATCGAAGCAGTCGACCTTACTACACGAATTCAGGGATTAACCGAAATTCTTGAGTGCACAACCAAGCCGATCATTTACGACGGAGATACCGGCGGAATCGCCGAGCATTTCGTTTTTACAGTGCGTACCCTTGAGCGAAACGGGGTTTCTGCTGTTATAATTGAAGATAAAGTCGGTCTCAAAAAGAATTCACTTTTCGGAACCGAAGTTAAACAGGAACTTGCATCAGAAGAAGAATTCTGCTATAAAATCAGCGAAGGTAAGAAAGCCCAGATTACCAAGGATTTTATGATTATCGCCCGTATTGAAGAAATCATCGCGGGACGTTCTGTCGATGAAGCTTTGACAAAAGCTTTTGCTAGTGTGCACGCTGGTGCAGACGGAGTAATGATTCACAGTAAGGATAAAACAGGTTCGGACATAAAAGAATTTTGTCAGCGCTTCCGCAAAGAATACAAGAATATTCCGCTTGTTCTGGTTCCTACAACATATAATCAGTTTACAGAAGATGAGCTTGCGGAGTGGGGTGCGAATGTGATAATTTACGCAAACCACATGCTGAGAGCATCTTATCCGGCGATGTTAAAATGCGCGGAAACCATTCTTAAATCAGAGCGCTCTCTTGAAACAGACGAAATGTGTATGTCTATCAAGAAAATCCTGGAACTTATTCCTGGAACAAAATAAGGATTGTATATGATTAAACCTGATATTTTTTTTGAACTTCTTAAAAATAACGGAACCGATTTTTTTACCGGAGTGCCTGATTCTCTGTTGAAGAACTTTTGCGCTTATGTAACGGATAATTCCCCGGAATCTTCACATATCATAGCTGCAAACGAAGGATGCGCAGTCGGACTTGCTTCGGGCTATTATCTTGCTACTTCAAAAATTCCCCTTGTTTATATGCAGAACTCAGGACTCGGTAATACTGTTAATCCTCTGCTATCATTAGCCGACGGTGCAATTTATTCTGTTCCGATGGTACTTTTAGTCGGATGGCGCGGTTTTCCTGGTGTTCATGATGAACCTCAGCACGTAACCCAGGGGAAAGTTACATGCGATCTGCTTGATGCTATGAAGATTCCTTATGAAGTTCTTGAAGGCGATGAAAATGAAATCGCTGAAAAGATTAAAAAGTGTTATGATTACATATCAAAAAATAATACTCCTTTTGCATTGATAGCAAAAAAAGATTCTTTTGATGAATATAAACTCAAAAACAACATTCCTGTTGAAGCCGAAATGACACGTGAAGATGCGATTGAAAAGATAATTCTTTCAGCAAAGTCAAACTCCGTTTTTGTATCAACCACAGGCATGGCTTCACGCGAGTTGTTCGAGCTCAGAGTAAAACACGGCATGGGGCATTCTTCTGATTTTCTGACTGTGGGAAGCATGGGGCACGCGTCTCAGATCGCTCTGCCGATCGCAATGAATAAACCTTCACGCACCGTGTTCTGCCTCGACGGCGACGGTGCATCAATAATGCATATGGGCGGCATGGCGATAATCGGCAACAGAAAGGCTCCGAATTATGTTCATATAGTTCTCAATAACGGGGCCCATGATTCTGTCGGCGGTCAGCCGACTGTCGGTCTTAATATCGATCTTTGCGGAGTGGCAAAATCGTGCGGTTACGAGAACATTATTTCTGTTTCAACTGCATCAGATTTAGAAAAAACACTTTCATCCGATGCTGTCGGAAAGAAACTTACTTTTATTGAAATTAAAGTCAAAAAGGGTGCGCGTAAGGATCTCGGACGTCCGACATCGACGCCAGCTGAAAACAAAAAAGCGTTTATGGAGTTTCTGAATGATTAAACAAGCTGTAATTCTTGCAGGCGGACTCGGTTCAAGATTCGGAAACCGTACTGCTTGTATGCCTAAGGGTTTTATCGAAATTGACGGAATCCCAATGGTTGAACGTTCCGTCATCAAGCTTATTGAATCGGGCGTTGAGAATATCATAATCGGAACAGGCCACTGCAACGAATGGTATGACCGTCTTGCGGAGAAATACAACTGTATTACAACTGTAAAAAATGAAAATTATGAAAATACAAGCAGTATGGGAACTCTTGAAGTCTGTGTTCCTTTCCTCAAAGGAGATTTCCTTCTTCTTGAAAGCGATCTGGTGTATGACAAGGTTGGACTAAAAGTTCTCATTAATGATCCGCGTAAAAATGTTATTCTTGCTTCGGGGCAGACCAACAGTGAAGATGAAGTATATCTTGAGAGCGCAAGCGACGGCATTCTTCTCAAAGTGAGCAAGGATCATAACAGACTTGGAAAAATCTGCGGCGAGCTTGTAGGTATAACGAAGCTCTCACTGGACGCGCTAAAGGCGATGAATGATTATTACGTGTCTCATCGTGCTGAACTTCCGAAGCTTGACTATGAGCATGCGATGGAAGCTGTTGCTGAAAAAGAGCGGATTTATATGCGCCGCATTGAATTCTATGCATGGACTGAAATAGACGGCGAGGCAATGCTTGACCGTGCAGTAAGAGATGTATGGCCGCGAATAAAGGAAAATGAAGCAATTCACGAAATACGCCGTGAAGTTCTTTTGAATCCGGGACCTTCAACTACTACTGACAGCGTGAAATATGCTCAGGTTGTAGCAGACATTTGCCCGCGTGAAATGGAATTCGGAAATCTGATGGAACAAGTCAGAGATGATTTGACGGCTTTTGTTGCCGATCCGGACGAATACACGACAGTAATGTTCGCCTGTTCCGGTACGGGTGCCGATGAAGCTTTGGTTTCTTCGTGTGTTCCGCCTCAGGGAAAGCTTCTTGTCGTCGACAACGGTTCTTACGGATCGCGTCTTGCAAAAATAGCCGAAATCTATAAAATCGATATGACGGTATTCAAGAGTTCGACATATGAACCGATTGATATCGCGAAACTTGAAGAAGAATTTAAATCCGGTAAATATTCAGCGCTAGCAATCGTTTACCATGAAACAACTACAGGCCTCCTTAATCCGCTTGAAGTGATTTGCCCGATGGCTAAAAAGTACGGCATGATAACTATTGTTGATGCTGTAAGTGCGTACGGCGGAATGCCGATGGATCTCAAAAAGCTAGGCATTGATTTTATGGCCGCTACATCAAATAAGCACATTCAGGGAATGGCCGGAATAGGTTTTGTTACCTGCAGAATAAGCGAACTTGAAAAACAGAAAAGCTGGCCTATGAGGAATTTTTATCTGAATCTCTATGACCAGTATCAGTATTTCTGTGAAACAAAGCAGACTCGTTTTACTCCGCCGGTTCAGACTTTTTATGCGCTCCGTCAGGCGGTTATTGAAACTAAAATTGAAACTGTTGAGAAACGTTACGAACGATATACTGAATGCTGGAAGATTTTCGTTGATGCTGTAAAGGAGATCGGACTCAAAATGCTTGTTAAAGAAGAGCATCAGTCTCATTTTATCACGGCTGTATTAAATCCTGAGACAGATAAGTACTGTTTTGAAAAATTTCATGATTACGCGCGCAGTTTCGGATTCACTATTTATCCGGGTAAACT
>JAKJGA010000016.1 GCA_022704645.1 Spirochaetota bacterium | reverse complement strand
CAAATACAGATGATGCATCCAGGCACGGCACCGGAACCAGAACATCATTCCATTCGCGCGCGGCATGCTCGGCATAAGCTCCGTGCTCACCGGCAAAACCTATCACCGAATAATTTTTACTCTGGAGTCTTTTGCTCTCAGTCATAATCTGCTTATATAGATTCGCGCAGAATTCCGGATCGATTAGACCGCGCGCGTTTAATTTTATGTTTTCAATGACCTGGTTTTCCCTGTCTCCGTCTTCAATTTTTGTTTTGAGCTTTGTCGAAAGAATCGCAAGTTCCATACGGTCGTTGAGAAGCTTTACTATAAGTGAATCCTTTAGATCGATTTCTTCTCTGATTTTTTTCAAATCCATATATTCCTCCGTAATTATCTCTGAGCAGACAAATATAAATCACAAAGAGCAATTGCAGCTGCCGCTTCAACAATGACCGGCGCGCGGAGAGCAACGCATGAATCATGCCTGCCCTTTATCACAAGCTCTTCCATTTTTCCTGAAGCAAAATTAAACGTATTCTGAGCCGAAAAGATGCTCGGAGTCGGACGGAACGCTGCGCGGAAAATGATTTCATTTCCATTAGCTATTCCGCCATTAATTCCACCACTGTTATTGGATGAAGTTTTTCCGGTCGAATCAATGAATTTATCATTAAACTCACTCCCCTTCATTTCTGAAGATTTCATTCCGGCGCCGAACTCCACACCCTTCACCGCAGGAATAGAAAAGAGAATGCGTGCGATTTCGGATTCGACAGAACCGAAAAAAGGCTCACCGATTCCGCATCTGACTCCGTTAATTCTGCATTCAATCAATCCTCCGATGCTGTCGGAAGCCTTCAGAGCTTCTTCGACTGCTTCGCTAACATCTTTCCTTCCGCCTGCAGAAATCAGCTCTGCATTGAATGTAACACCGTCAAGCATCTTCTTTGCTATGACTCCCGCCGCTACAAGACCCGCCGTCAAACGCGCTGAGAAGTGACCGCCGCCGCGGATATCATTGAAACCGTTATATTTTTTCATCGCGGCAAAATCAGAATGCCCCGGCCGCGGATGAGATTTGAATTCAGAATAATCCTTAGACATTGTATTATTGTTCGCAAAAATTACGGCAAGAGGTGCGCCGGTGGTTTTTCCGTCACATACTCCGCTGAAAAACTCAGGAATATCGCTTTCGCTTCTTGTTGTACTTCCGCGCACCGAACCGCCTCTTCTTCTTGAAAGATCGGCTTCAAAATCTTCTTTGGAAATAGAAATGCCCGGACGGACTCCGTCGATTACAACTCCTACGGATTTTCCGTGAGATTCTCCGAAAATTGAAACG
Organism: Spirochaetota bacterium; assembly: GCA_022704645.1. Taxonomy (GTDB): domain Bacteria; phylum Spirochaetota; class UBA4802; order UBA4802; family JAFGJZ01; genus JAKJGA01. The sequence continues at coordinate 19,411 of JAKJGA010000016.1, read as the reverse complement.
CGGAATATTCTTCCGAAACTATTCATCACCGACCTCCGCGCCTATTGTTTTCAAATCATTGAAAAAAAGAGGATAACTTTTTGCAACGGCATCAGCATTATTTATGAGAACTTTCTTTCCGCTGCCGGCGAAAAGTACAGCAGGACACATTGCCATACGATGATCGTTTCTCGAATCCATCTCGCATGATTTAACTTCTCCGCCGTTAATTATCATAATATCATCAGGATAATCAATTTCAATCTCAATACCGGCGCGCGCAAACTCTTCTGCAATAGCTGCCGCACGGTTGCTTTCTTTATGAGTCAGCCTTGATACTCCGCGGATTCTGCTGATTCCTTCAGCGCGCGCAGCAAGAGCGGCAAGCGGAGGAAAAAGATCAGGGCAGTCGGAAGCGTCAAAATCAAAAGACTCAACTTTTGATTTGTTGACGAGAAGCGAATCACCTACAAATGAAAAATTCACTCCGGCTTTTTCAATCGCTTTAAGAACGGCAATATCCGCTTGAAGCGAATTTTTTAAGAGATTTTTTATAACAACATCTCCGGCAAGAGCTGCCGTGCATATTATAAAAGAAGCCGAACTCCAGTCGCCTTCAACATCTATAGCTCCGGATGTAAACGGAGAATGCTTAACTTCAAAACGCTTGAAATCGTGATTGATGATTTTGCCGCCGAACTGTTTGACCATATCAAGTGTCATCGCAACATATGGTTTGCTTTTTAGATTATCAACAATCACTTCCGAATCAGATTCTGTCTGAGTGAGTGCAATTAAAAGACCTGTCAAAAACTGAGAACTGACAGAACCGTCAACATGAACTGTTCCGCCCTTCAATGGCCCCCGGATTTTTACCGGAGCACCGTGTTTAACGTTTTCTCCGATAAGTTCAATATCAGCTCCGAGCTCCTTGAGCGGCGCGGCAATCATATCGAGAGGACGGCGCGTCAGAGAACCTTTTGCGCATAATGTTATTTCATCAGAAAGTAAAGACGCAATAGGGGCGAACATTCTCATTGAAAGACCCGCTTCACCGCAGTCTATCGAAGCATCGGTTTTTTTCAGTCCACCCGTTACTTCCAGTGACGAACCGTTCCAGTTAAATGCTGCACCCAAAGCAGTTGCAGCTCTTACGGCAGCTTCAATGTCGTCGCATAGATCAATATTTTTTATAACCGATTCGCCTTTCGCAAGCAGCGCGCAGGCCACAGCTCTTTGAGCGGCGCTTTTGGAAGCAGATATGCGCATTGAGCCTTTTACAGATGATATTTTAACGTATTTCTTCATATATTATTTCCGCACATTTTTCAGCAGTTTTATTTTCGTTTGAAACCAATAGATCACATGCTATAGCATATAACTTCTTTCTTTCTGAAAAAAGTTCCATGGCGCGCTGCACCGGATCTTCAACATTAAGAAGAGGACGCGATGAATCCAATCTTTTTACGGATGCATCAATCGAAGCATGGATCCAGACCGTTACAGCCGATTCCTTGAGCAAGGAAACATTTTCTTTCCGCAGAATGATTCCCCCGCCGCACGAAATTACTGAATTTTTATAATTCAGAACTTCAGCCAGCACTTCACTTTCCAGACTTCTGAAATAATCGGCACCGGATGTTGCAAATATATCATTTATACTCTTTCCGGATTTTTTTTCAATAAGCCCGTCAATATCATAAAAATCCCTTCCGGTTTTTTCCGCAAGAATTTTACCGACTGTTGATTTACCCGAACCCATGAATCCTATTAATGCAATTCTTTCTTTTCTGCCGAGTACATTTTCGGGATTAAAAGAAGAAGCAGTTTCTTCATACGAAGCGCTTTTGCCTGTATATATTTCAAAAGACTTTATGCCTTGATTTATAAGCCAGTCAATGCCCTTTGCAAATTTTGCGCCACGGTTTACAGCCATTGCTTCAAGAGACGAATCCTTATATATAGCATCCAGAACAATCATACCCGGATGAATATAATCAGCGGCAGAAGTTGAAGCTGATGCCGGAAGAGTCGAAACCAAAATATTGCATGATTCGATTTCATTTTTTAATTCTGAAAAAGGAGAATGCTTAACCGAATACTTCTCAGCAATAAGCTTTGCCTTTTCCTCTGTGCGGTTGATTATTGTAATATCAGCACCGATATTTTTCAATGCGCATACAGCGGCTTTCGCAGCCCCCCCGGCACCGAGCACAACGGCTTTCATTCCCGATACAGCCGATTTCATTCTGAGAGTCGATTCGACTCCGTAAATATCAGTATTAAAAGCCGACTTGTCTTTTCCGGAAATTGTATTTACTGCACCGGTTAGAATTACGTCTTCTTTTTTGTTTGAAAGGATAGAACACAAATCTTCCTTGAAAGGTGCTGTTACGTTCATTCCGGAAAATCCGAGTGAATCATATATTGAAAGCGCTTCGGAAGCGTTTTCGGGACGCACGCGGATATAGCGTGCGTCGATACCGTGTTTTTCAAAAAGCATATTGTAAATATCAGGCGATTTGCTGTGAAGTACCGGATTACCGCATACAGCGTATAATTTAAATGCGGTCAAAGATATACCTCATGTCTTCGTAATATATCTGACCGTTTGCAGTCTGAGTCGCCTGCGAATATGAAGCATAGGTAAAGGGAGCTCCCAGTCTGACGCATGCAACACGCGTGATTCTTCCGGCATCCCCCATGCAGAAAGCGGTAAGCGGACGCGGACGGTTAACGCAGTAAAGAGAAAGGACTCGCGCCGCGTCTTCAGGAGAATTTGCGAAAGTAGTAATCTTAACCACATCCGCGCCGTCTTTAAGCGACTCTATGATAATATTTTCAAGATCTTCTTTTGACGGTGTATTGTCAAAATTATGATAAGAAATAATAACTTTGCAGTTTTTGCTTTTGGCAAGCGGTATAATTTCTTTTTTAAATTCAGCATCAGCTTCAATTTCAACATCAACATAAGCCGCACCTGATGAAACAGCATTTTTCAGGATGAACAGGCGTTCTTCCCTGCTGTAGTATGTTTCACGGCATGTCGCTATCAGATTTTTATTCTTTGAAAATACATCCGAGATCTCGGCATCATCAAGTTTAAGCATATCAAGACGAAGCTCGGCTAATTTGAATTTATTGATATCTTCAAGTGACTTCTTGTCAGACAGGGCGACACATATCATCTATAATTACCTCGAGTTTTTTTACATCTATCATTTTGTAAAAACTTTTTCCGATTCCTTTCAGAAGAACGAAATTTACCCCTTCTCCTTCACGCTTCTTGTCTTTCATAACAAGGCGCTTAATCTCATCCGCGGAAGAAGCTGAAGAAGCCGGATAACCGAATGAATCTAAAAGAGAGCGTATCTGAACAAAGTCTTCGTCAGAAAGAAAACCCAAACGTCTTGATATTTCAGCGGCAAGATTCATGCCGGCACCGACGGCAATTCCATGAGGAAGCTTTTCAAGAATCTCAACTGCATGACCCAAAGTATGCCCGAAATTGAGAAGTTTTCTTTCACCCTGCTCCGTTTCATCACGGCTCACAACACCTGCTTTTATTTCAACAGAACGGAGAACTATTTCAGACATGAATTTTTCATCCCGGCTAAGAATCAATTCTCTGTTGTTTTTTATTTTCTCAAAATACTTTTTATCTTTTATAACGGCATGTTTGATAACTTCGGCAAGACCTGAAAGATATTCTTCATCAGTAAGTGTTTTAAAGAATGAAGGATCACAAAGAACAAATTCTGGCTGATTGATTGTGCCGATCATGTTTTTGTAACCGCCGAAGTTGATTCCGTTCTTTCCGCCGACGCTCGCATCAACCTGAGAAAGAAGAGTCGTCGGAACAAATCCGAAACGAACACCGCGCAAAAAAATTGAAGAGACAAAACCAACCGCGTCGGTAAGAGCACCTCCGCCGATTGCGAGAATGAATTTTTTGCGGTCGGCATTCATTGACAGAAGCTTTCCGCAAATATTCATGATTGAATCAATAGTCTTGCCGGCTTCTCCCCGTTCTGCAACAATAAGCGGAGCGGACGGAAACTTATCTCCGTAGAGCCTGAAAACTTCCGTCTCGGTTATGATTATTGTTTTTTTTAAATCAATCATCGAAGAAAGGGATGCGAAACCGCCTCCCACGTGAATAACAGAACGGTTCACCCTTTTTGACGAAACTTTTACGGCATTCAAACTACATCACCGATTTCATGAATTCTGCAGTCTTATTAAGCTTAGCCATCAAAGGCTTAAACTCATCAATAGTCAACTGCTGATCGGAATCGCTCTTAGCGCTTGAAGGATCACAATGAACTTCTATTTCGAGTCCGTCAGCGCCGGCAGCAACAGAGGCGATTGACATCTGTTCGATCAGTGATTTTTTTCCTGTTCCGTGGCTTGGATCAACGATAATCGGAAGATGAGTGCATTCTTTTACAGCAGGAATAATACTGAGATCAAGGGTATTTCTTGTATATGTTTCAAAAGTTCTGATGCCGCGCTCGCAAAGAATGACATCAGGGTTTCCTTCAGCAAGAATATACTCCGCGCAGTTAAGCCACTCGGCAAGAGTTGAATACATGCCGCGTTTCAAAAGAACCGGTTTATTTGATTTTCCTACTTCGCGCAGAAGCGTAAAGTTCTGCATGTTTCTCGCACCGATCTGAAGAATATCGACATATTCGCATACCCATGAAACGTCACGCGGATCGACGACTTCGGTAATAACAGGCAGACCCGTAATCTCGCTTGCCTTTGCAAGAATTTTAAGCCCCTTAAGACCAAGACCCTGAAACGCGTAAGGAGAAGTTCTCGGCTTGAACGCTCCGCCCCTGATTATATGCGCGCCGGCTTCTTTGACACCAATAGCCGTGTTAATCATCTGCTCTTCGCTTTCTACTCCGCATGGACCGGCCATTACAACAAAATCCTCGCCTATTTTGACATTGCCTACCTGCACAACTGTTCTTTTTTTGTCGGCGCCGAGTGCAGCCAATTTAAGATTTTTCATATCACCTCATATATTAAAGACATCATTTTCATTATGAATACTTACAATTCATTTCCAGCCAACGCATGAGTCAAGAAATATTCCCGAAGCTTAATCAGCATTACACATTCATTAAATAGCGTTAAAAACAATGATTGTCATTTAATTTCTTTTTTTCTTGCATAAAATCAAACAAAAATCATTCTTACCACAGATTTCATTCGGACTTTTACTTAAGAAATCAATTTTCTCCACAGGATACAAAATGAACTGCCGCGGAACATTCGCTGAAATAGATTTAAAAGCAATAAAACACAATCTGGGCATATTGAGACAGCATTGCGGAAATTCAAGAATCCTCATGGCGGTAAAAGCCGACGCGTACGGACACGGCGCGGTCGAAATATCCGGATTCTGCGAAAACGAAAAACTGGCTGATGCTTTCGGTGTAGCGTCAATAGAAGAAGGACGAGAACTGAGAAAATCCGGAATCAAGTCCGACATTCTTCTTCTTGGATTGATACTTCGTGATGCTGACTGCATCATGGAAGCTGTTAACAATTCACTTATTATTTCGGTAGCAGATATTCATTTTGCCCGTATGCTCGTTGAGCTTTCCGCTAAAATCAGCAAAACAATACGCGTTCATATTAAAACAGACACCGGAATGGGCAGAATCGGTTGTTCATTTGACGAAATAGAAGAACTTACAAAGCTGTTAATATCCTCAAAGAATATAAAGCTTGAAGGAATATTCACTCATATGCCGGTGTCTGATTCCGACGACGGCATTTTCAACGAAACTCAGATACATAAATTCAAATCTGCTGCATCACTCGCAGAAAACATCAGCGGCACTAAACTCATAAAGCATATGGCAAACAGCGGCGCAATATTAAAATTTAAAGAAACGCATCTTGACATGGTTAGAGCGGGAATCGTCTGCTATGGGTATCCGCCTGTAGAAACGGAAGATAATTTTATTCCGGTGATGACCTTAAAAAGCAGAATTATTTTTTCAAAAAGAGTAAAAAAAGGAACAGGGCTTTCATACGGATTGACTTATGCTCCGGATAAGGACTCAAACATAGCAACTGCCGCAATCGGTTACGGAGACGGCTACAACAGGCTACTTTCAAACAACGCACATGTAATAATAAGAAACAGACTCTACCCCGTTGCGGGAAGAGTCTGTATGGATCAGATTTTAATCAACACCTTCGATGATGTTTACGATGCCGGCGAAGAAGTCATCTTGTTCGGAAAAGAAGCTATAACCGCTCAGACTATCGCTTCAGCAATAAACACTATTCCTTACGAAATAACGTGCAATATATCAAAAAGAGTTCCCAGAGTATTTATCAGTTAGGCGGTAATGTCTATATTCTGACCGATGCTCGCGTTAGAAACCTTTTCAATGACATTCTGCTGCATCATCTTTTCTTCAAGACCCATCGATTTTGATGTAATGTCTTTCAAAAGACTTCCCATATCCGCTATGCCGGAAACAACCGAGTTAACACCTTCCATATTTCCTCCTTCGGATTAATCCGAAACTTGTGCAAAATAATATCGGCACACACTTAAATAAACTTTAGCACTATTTCCCAATCACACTAAAAGGAATCGTCATCATCAATCCTGCTTCATGAGACTTATATTCCCTAAAAGTGTTCACATATCTGTAATACGGAACCAGTGGAATACCCAGCGGTTTTTTAAAGAATTCAACAGATCCGCCAAGCACAAGAGATTTCCTCTTCTCTTCTCTATAAATAATCTTTTTATAAGATGCATCAAAAACTGGATTCAGCCTCGAAAAACCGAAAAGTCCGATCTGAGGCTCTATGAAAAACCTTTTATAGGATGGCGTTCTTTCAAACTCAATATTATCCCCTAAAACCGGAAAAGTAAGAAAACCTATCTGATGTACAAAATAACTGACCTGAATGTCGTTCCTGCCTTTTTCAATTCCTAAAATCCTATAAGGATCTGCATTTATCGAATAACAGAACATAAGGGTGCAAAGGCAAAATTTAATAATTTTCATTCTCCACCCTGAGATAATATACTAAAATTACGGCCATTTGTCATCTTGTAAAAAAAATGTTATACCTGAAATCATTTTCTGGAACTAAAAAGTTTTTCCCAGAAAGAAAGTTCTTCTTCACTCAGACTTACGTCTGACGGTTTCTCTTCTGCTTTTTCCGTTTCATCCAGAACTTTTGTCACCAGGGGAGCAAAATCCTCGCTTTTAACTACAGGTGTTCCAAACTTTCTAAGATATCCGATTATCGCTTTGTCGGACGTAATGACAGTAGTCATTTTAGGCTGTTTGTCATACTTGATCGACTGCATAATCAGATAATCAGCCGACAGGTCATGAGAATAAATCAGCTGAACACCTTTGACTTTTTCCTTTTCTGTATTATCGCCTTCTTTTCTTTTTCCGTCAAAAATAATAACGGGCTTCTTTTTCGCCTTCACGGAATACTCGGCGATCAAATCAACAAGACCATGCATCGCACCGATCAGGTTTTTTTCATACATCATTTCTTCAAGATGAGGAAACTTGTAGATGAGATTAAAACCGTCGATGAGAATGTTTTTTGTCTTTATCACTTGGCAAGCCCGGGAAGACCTTTGGAAAAATCCTCTTTTACCTTTGTTTTTGCTTCTTCACCTATTTTTTTAACATCTTCTTTTCCGATGTTTTTGATTTCAGAAAACTTCCGCCCGCTGAGATAATATGCAAGAGCAATGACAATTACAACAGTCAATATAAAGGCAAAATACTTTTTTACTTTCGTGATTATTAAAAGAAGAAGCAGTGCTGATAATGCGCCGACTGCAAAAACCACCGCAGGTTCCGATGAATATTTATGAAATAATTCGACTAAGCTGTTCATTTGTTTTCCCGGTTGTATGTATTATAAATTTCAATTTTTCTCTTTATGTAATCAGAAGCGTAAGAATTTTCCCAGTCGCTTTCCGCCTCAAGCGTTTTTTTATAAATGCCCGAAATTTCCATCATCATTTTTTTGAGGCGGTATTCCGAAGTTGAAACATCGGAGATTTCCGCGATAAAAAGACGTTTGGCAAAAAGAACTCCGAATCTGTTTTTATCATGCGAAAAAGAAAGCTCCTCGCCGTCAAAAGGAAGCATGCGCACAGCCGAACTTAACGAATCAAAATATCCTGCCGAACCGTTAACAGAAAAAGAAACACGCTCACGCGAAAAAACTGATGCGGTATTATACGATGACGGAGAAATATTTCTGTAAGTCTTTGATGAATGCGAAAACGCGCATAGAGAATAATTTCCTATTCCGCCTCTTCTGAAAAAAACTTCATTCTCATTTAGCCACCCCGCTTCTGATGCAGAAGTTACTCCGTCAACTTCAGCATAAAGTGATCCGTTCTTATAGATGGACGCCTTGTAACTTCCTCCACCGCCGGCAAGAAGAAAGAGAAAGGAAGCTGAAGGAGAAAGATATGCCGAAACACTCCCGTTTTGCACTGAGGAATATTTTTCTTCCTTAAGGATAATCCGTTCTTTGCGCATAAAAGGATTATATTCGGTTATTCCATTTTTTTCATAAATGAGATTTGATGAATTATCGAATGAAAACTCACTAAAAGGATTCTTCGGATATAGAATATCAGAAACATTAGTCTTAATATCTCTTATAATAATTTCAGTTGAAAACTTGCGGTAGCCTTCGCGGATCATCCGCTTAACGGCAATAAATCTTCCGTCCTGCGAAGCCTTTGCCGACTGAACGATTCCGTTATAGCGGAAAAGCTCTCTTTTAGAACGCTTTGAAACATCATACTCAACACAAACAAAATATAGAGGATTATCGGATTCCTTTACATAAAATAATTTTGAAGGCGAAAGCCAGCCGAAGAATGCAACGCCGCTGTCCGCTTCAAAAGCACCTGCAAATCTATAGAGATCGAGCTTGGCATTTGTCAGAGTCAGAAAGGACTTGGAGTTCTGTCTGAAATAAATGCTGTCGGGATTAATTTCCCGCGCGGAGATAAACGAAAATAGTAAGAGGCACGATAAAAGAAATCTCATTTTCCGGAATGCTCTGTAATGATATCAAAAGTACTGTCAGGCTTCTTCAGCTGTTTATCTTCAATAGAAGACATTTCTTTTTTTTTAGCTGTTTTGTCTTTTTCAACCGGATCTTTTTCGTATTTATTTATCGCGTTAAAAAGCGCTTCATCAGAATCATCGCTTACAGATTTCGTTTCAGCACTTTTATCCGCACTTTTCGCGTCAGCAAAAGCGGCATTATTCTTTTCAGATATTTTTTTATCACTGGAAGCCGAAACGGTTTTCTTTTTATCTTTTGCTGAATCACCGGATGCAATATTCACCTTTTCAGTTTTAGAAGCTTTGTCTTCTTTCTTCAAGTCAGAGGAAGCTTTTTTATTCTGACTTGAAACGTTTTCTGTCTGTCCGGACTTTTTATTTTTCGATGCGGCGCTTTTTGAATCTTTATTTTCAGTTTTATTTTTTACAGTAGCATTTTCTTTTACAGCAGTCTTTTCTTTTGCCGAATCAGCTTTTACTTTATCAGTCTTTGATGATTTCGCGCTTACTTCGGACTTATCTGCTTTTTTTTTACCGTCAGAACCATTGAGATCAGTTTCATTTGAAGTAGAAGCATTTTTTTCCGATTCTACGGATCCGCTCTTTGATGAATCCGGATTCTTTTTCTGTTCGTCAGTTTTAGTTTTATCAATTTCACCCGACTCATCTGTTACAGATTCAGTTCCGGCAGAATCCTTATTTTCAACCGTTCCGGAGTCTTTGCTTTCAACACCGGAAGAATTTTTATTTTCGGTATCTGATGAAACTTCATCAGCCTTCTTTTTATAATAAAGACTCGGCGAAGGAATTATCAGTTTCTGGCCGGGAAAAATAAGATCCGGATCTTTTATCTTGTCCCTGTTCGCCATGTAAATCAAAGGCCACATGTCGTACTGCTTGTCATAATAATTTCCGGCAATTCTCCACAGACAGTCTCTTTTCTTTCTATCATATTTAACTACATATTCTTTCGGAAATCCGTCGTCGTCCTTGACTTTTTCTGCTACGGCTTCTTCTACCGCTTTTTCTTCAACTTCAACTTTTGCAGTTTCAGTTTTCAATCTGTCAATTTCCGCAAGAGCTTCGTCGCATTTAACGATAACCGAATCATAATCCTTTTCGTCATTGAACTTTTTCGCATCCGCTAGAAGCGATTCAGGTTTAGCAACATCCTTATCCGCTGATTTCTTCAGTTCCGCAAGTTCGTTTTCAACTGCAGCTATTTTATCTGATGCATTCTTTTTTTTGCCGCCGAGAGAAATCTTAAGTTCATTAACTACGGCTTCCGCTTCAGAAAGATCCTTATCGGCATCATCGAATTTTGTTTCATTTATATTAGTGTCTGCGGAAGTTAATTTTGCATTAGCTGATTCGGTCTTTTCAGGAAACAGTCTTGATGCTCCGTCATACTCGAGATCAGATAGAGAAGTCTTAAGAGAATTAAGACGGTCTTTCAACGAACCTCTTTTGGAATTTATAACGGAAAGCACGCCGAATTTTGTTTTATCGGCAAGAGCCTTCACCTGAACGCTTTTATCTTTTGACTCAAAATATTTTTTATCAGAATAATCCTTTTCGGCATCCTCTAAAAGCTTGATAACTGAATCATGTTCCTGAGGCGCGAATTTCTCCGATCCCGAGGATTTCATTTCATCAACGCTCTTTTTTGCTTCGGCAAGATAACTTTCCGACCATAGAGGAAGAGCTTTTTCATAGGCCTGATCCGCAGAAGTTTTTGCCTTTACAGCATTAGCTTTTGCGTCTTCAGCCTTTTCATCTCTTATTGCTTCATGAGATTTCATCAGAAAATCAGACGCAGCAGAGTATTCGTCTGAAGCGAATTTTTCAGCATCAACTGATTTAGCCTTGGAAAGAGAAACCTTAGCGGATGACATTTCATTCAGGGGAAGTTCAAAACCGCAGGATACCGCGAAAAATAATAGCGGAACAAGAAATAAACAGCTTTTTCTCATCTGAGATCCCCCTGAAATAATCGTGTATTTTATTAGAACGCGTTCGACAGAGCAGTCAATAACATTTTAGACTTCTTCCATATTATCGGACTTGCGGAAAGATCTCTCGGCAAAATTCTCGAATAGCGAAAGCTTCGTTTTGATTTTTTTATGCGGAAGTGATGAAAGGAAAACTCTCCCGTAACTTTTCGTAACGATTCTTGTATCAAGAAGAGCGAGTATGCCGCAGTCGCCGCTGCTTCTGATGAGCCTTCCGATCCCCTGCTTGAACTTAATGACAGCTGCTGGAAGCTGATAACCTGAAAAAGAATTTCCGCCGCACTTTTCGATATACTTTGATTTCGCTTCTACGTCCGGCCTTTCGGGCGGAAGAAACGGAAGCTTGGTTATAACAAGCGACTTGAGAAGATCGCCCTTGAGATCTATGCCCTGCCAGAAAGAATGCGTGCCGAGCAAAATCGAACCCGGGTTTTCAATATAATATTTCGCCGCGCGGAAAGCGTCAAGGTCTGCCTGCGAATAAACTTTGCGGTCGGTGATTTCTTCAAGCTCTTCGCAAACCATATTCAAAGAGTCGTATGAAGTAAAAAGAGCCATCGTATTTCCATCTGTAAGCTCCGCGATTTCGTGAATGATCTTCGCTGTGTTTTCCGCGATCTCTCGGCTTCCGCTTTGAGGGAATGATTCAGGAATGAAAATTCCCATGTTGCTCGAATAATCAAAAGGCGAACCCAGAGCAATTTCGGAAGAATCCTGCGCACCGAGCGAATGCTTGATAAAGGAAAAATCGCCGTTGACGCTTAACGTCGCCGAGACGAAAGCTGTGGCATGAGACGCCTCGTAGATTTCGCTTCGCATATATGATGAAACATCAAGAGGAATACCGTACAGGCTGATTTCCTTGCGGTCATCGAGTTCCGCCCAGTATCCCCAGTCATTTTCAAAACGGACGCAGAGCATCATCAAAGACTGCTTCGCTTCAAACACCGCGTTCTTCGCGGATGAAAGAATCATGTACTCCTGGGCTTCCGTGTTTGCCGAATCCTTGCATTCTTCGTAAGCCTTGAGCACGCGGGTCATCGCTTCGATCAGATCATCACCGCAGTCGAGATTTTCTTTCAGGCTGAAAGTGCGTCTTCCGGCAAACATATCCTTCTGAGCAAGACTCATGAAAAACTTTCTGTTTTCAACATCAAGTTCGTTGAAACTTTCTTCAAGATTTTTTCTTTTAGCGGAGTCGCCGATTACACCAAGAACCTGCTTGCGTTCTTTCGAGTGCATAAAATAAACGGCTGATGAAAGTGTGTTGACCGAAAAGCCGAAACCGAGTTGTTCGCTCGCGATCTGTTCGGCTGAATGAGCCTCGTCAAGCACCGAAACTTCAAACTTCGGAAGATAATTTTTGCCGAGTGCTATATTTGAAAAATAAAGATAATGATTCATTATTAGAATATGCGCTTCTTTCCATTCTTCGCGCGCAAGAGTAAACGCGCACGAAGAAAATCTTGAGCACTTGGCGGCAAAGCAGAATTCACTTTTGCGGCATACGCTGCTCCAAAGATCCTTTGACACATCCGCATCGAACATTGTAGTTACGCGGTTCTTTTTAGCGAATGACTCAATCGTCTGAAGATCTTTTTCGGAAGCTGTAAGAGGAACAAGACCCGAATTAATCATCTCGGCGTATCTGCGCTTGCAGAGATAATTTGACGAACCGAGACAAAGCGAAACCTTCAGCTCGGCACCGAACTTATCGCGGAATATTTTTTTTATTAGAGGAATTTCTTTATCGATCAATTGCAGCTGAAGAGATTTCGTTTCGGTAGAAACCGCCGCGCGCTCTCCGTTTTCAATGCAGTATTTCGCAAGAGGAATGAGATAAGCAAGAGTCTTGCCTGTGCCGGTGCCGGCTTCCGCCAAAGCGCTTCCGCCTTCGGCGAAAAAATCATCCATGAAACGCGCGAGCTTAAGCTGCTGTTCGCGCGGCTCAAAACCATCGACCTCAGCAGACAGCACACCGTCTTCAGAGAAAATGTCATCGATGCTGATTTCTTTCATGAATTCTGTCATTATATGAGATTTTCATGGGGAGGTTGAGGGTCAAGATAAATTTTAGTCCGGGCATCGGACTTGTTGTCAAAGTCTGGCGCCTTTGTGATTCTTTCGCCTTCGGCCCATGAGTTGGGCATACTTCAAAGGGCGTTCCACGCCCTTTACCCGGTTTTCGCATGGTGTCATGCAGAAGATCAAAGGGGCGAAGGTCTCAATCGCCGACCCTCGCCCCTTTGCAACCCCCTCCCGCTCTTTGTCGCGACAGAACTATCGCGCATTACTTTGTAATGACTGCGATAGTCTGCGCGAAAAATGTGTCGCGCCGGGCACGACGTTTTCGGGATCTGTCTCTCATTCATTTTTCCGAAGTACTGTGTGCACTTTGGAATTTTTTAATATCATTCATTTAGAAATTCAGGCTTAAAAAAAATCCACAGCTCACAGACCAAATAAAAGACGCCCTCTCTGCCTTTATAAAAAAGATTTCCGGCGAAATTGTTTCTATTAAGCGTCAAATAAATGCTTGCCTTATAATTATTTAATATTATCATCTTAAATCAAGAGGGATTATCACAATGCAAACAACTCTGACTAAAAAAGAAATTTTCTCCATCGTGAAAGATGCTGTTCATGAGGCTATCCGCGAAGAAAACGAAAATAAAACCAAAAACTTTTTGAAGCAGTTTCCGGAAGTTTCCGATGAAGAGATGAATGACATCGAGAACCTCTACGGAAAATCACCGCGCAAAAAACGTGCCGGAAGAGTTGAAACCATAACAATATGATCTTTCGAATAGTTTTCTCTAAAGAGGCTGATAAATTTCTAGAGAAAAACCCCAAAATAGAACCCGGAATCGTTTTAGAAATTAAAAAAATCATAAGAAAGCAAAAGGGCGAAACTGTCAGTATTAGCATCAAGAATCTTACAGGGAAATGGAAAGGATACAGCAGGTTAAGAAAAGGAAAAGTACGCATTATCTTCAAACTTGATCTTGAGAATAATTATATTTTCATAGACTCAATCGATTTCCGCGGTGATGTTTATAAATAGAATTTGAGGCTGACGCCTTTGTAATCCGATTTCGCATGGATCATGCAATAATTTCAAAGGGCGTTCCACGCCCTTTACCCGGTTTTCGCATGGTGTCATGCAGAAGATCAAAGGGGCGAAGGTCTCAATCGCCGACCCTCGCCCCTTTGCAACCCCCTCCCGCTCTTTGTCGCGACAGAACTATCGCGCATTACTTTGTAATGACTGCGATAGTCTGCGCGAAAAATGTGTCGCGCCGGGCACGACGTTTTCAGGTTTTTTTGTTCATTCGTCTTTTTCTGGAGCAGTTAATCATGCCAGAAAGCCCTCTCCCAAGAAAAGCTTTTTTGGCTTTGCCAATTTGTGCTTCATTCTGGGAGAGGGCACATATAATTTTCCCTGCGGTAGGCGTTTTTTTTGGATTTGACATTCTTAGAAAGATTATTCATAAAGATTTTGGTGATCACGGAGTCTCTGATTTTCAGCACACCGGTGAAATTTACAAAGGTTTAATTATGAATAGAACAAGTCTCATTACTATTTTTTCTTTAATTTTATTGTTATTTTCCGGTAATTCAGCCAGTTCCGATAAAAAGGAAAGTAACGGGATGAAGTTAATATTATTATCAGACTATGGATCTTCAGAAAAAATTATATCGAATGAATCCACCGAAAAAATGATTATTGAATTAATAGATTCGTTAGATTGGAATAATTTTTATCAGGTAATAATAGAAAAAGAAAATAAAGATTATATGGAAGTTAGCGGAAGTCTTGATCCGACAGACGGACTCTCAGCTCTTTATCAGGAAAATAAAAAGCAATATGTGATTGTAAATCCGCCGAAAACTATTGCAGAGCTGAAAAAAATAGCAATATCATATTTTAAGAATGATAAGTATTGGAAAAACAATATAAAATGGAATTAGCAGCGCCTGCGAAAACCAACTCATAAATATGTTTATTCAGCATCATAACATGAATCAATTAACTGCTGATAATTACCTGCAAGCATGTTTGAGGTTCGGCTTCATTCAACTTAAGAAGTATTATAAACTTAAAATGATTTTCTATTGACTTCTCTTGCGATTGACTGTCCAAAATACTTTAATGAGAGTCAGATGACATTTAAAAAATTAGTTCTTTGTAAAATCAAATAAAGGCAAGATCAGAGGGGTAATCGAAGAAAATGCTGTTATTTGAGAAACAACTGAACGTTGATACGACAATAGAATTGCAGGTGCATTATAATTCAATAATGTTTCTAGTGCTTTTTCATCATAGTCTTTCCAAGAAAAAACTCCTCTATTTGTAACTGAAATCTTAAAGGGAACATCTTTTATTTCTTTAGTACTAAAGACGTTCATTGTAAGTTTTACAAATGCTATTTGCTTCTCTTCATTCTTAGCAATTTCTATATTAGACGAAATATCTAATTGTATAGAATCAGATTCAAACGATTCGTTAAAATCATACTTTATAGACAATAGCCTTTGTTCTTTTAATTGAAAATTACTTTCTTTCATTTATTACTTTTACCAAATCATGCTGCATAATAAATTGTATTAAGAATTGAATTCGGCATTGGCTTGTCATCATTATCTTTCGTGTCTTTTGAATATTGCCCGCCGATAAAATTCATATCATATGAACTATATGTTGAAGAAAACAATACATCAAAATCATATTTATCAATTGATTCAGAAGACAAAACGATATTCGCTCCAGTTCTTTCTTCCTGGAGACAAATTTCATCACTCGACATTTGTCTTATTTTTAACAAACATTCTTCGAGATATTGTAATGATTTAATTTTATTCATAATTTATTACCTCTACAACTTCTCTTTCAACTACTTTAGACTTACATCTAACACAATATATTGTTTTAATACGTGAATCCAAATAACAAGTTTTCTCAACAAAAAAATGCGCTAATTTTGCATTTTTATATGAACCATGGGCTTTAATTACCTTGTATTTGTCGGAAAAACCATCAAAAAAAGAAAAAATCCAATTTAGTTTAGACCCAGAAGGTTTGTTGGGACATAAACTTCTTTTTTTGACGTAAGTTGCCCAAATTTCGTCAACCATCGTAACTATATCATTATCGGTCAAGTCCAATATTGAATCAAGTATTATTATTCCCTTAACTAAACGTAAACAATTTACTCCATCTTTTCTTTTTTTCTCATTCGCCCAATATCGGGCATTTGACATATTATCCCAGAAATACATCCCATTTCCAAGCCAGTCAGTATCATAGGATTCGATTAAACTATCAGAATTTATAAATATATCAGTTTTACTTATGCTATTAACATGATATCCATCGACACACAGAAGCATTATTCTCTCTCACAATGAATAATTATAACTTATTATAATAGTTATATTTATTTAATCAATAACTTTTTCAAACGTCACATAATAGAAAGTTAACGCTTCCCCTCCATGCTCACTTTGTTCCGCGCGGTGCCCGGGCGAAGCCATGTATGCTCCGCAAGCTTTAAACAATACATAGACTCGGAAAGCCTCAAGTACATATTATCTTCCGTATTCGTCGTCCATTTCCGTCAGAAATGATACAAGATCACTCCATAAAGCCTCTTCTATTTCATTTCCGGATTCATGATCCCAATATGTAAAACTTGAACCCTCTTCATTCGGAGAATATGAACATAGCCAGAATGAAAAGTATTTATCCTTGCCAAAAACAAACCAATCGGGGCTAAAAGGATTTTTTTCGGACTGCCTTACCGCCTTTTCTACCGGATATATCTCTCCGAATGGAAGATTTACCTTCGATGTATACCGATAAAGATTACCCAATGCCGCGGGAATACGCTCCAATATCGCTTCATTACTATCGGGGGCGGCTAACCTCACTTCGTTTCCGTATTTTTCAGCTAATGTATCAAAATATAATTCTATGGTCTCATCCGTCATAGATCCTCCGTATAATCCGTGAGTGATCCTTCGCATTTCCGGCCGCAAGCCGTTATCCGCAAAACAATTCTTATTTTAATACAGTTTGCTCACTGCAATCACTCCGTTTGCTCTGAGCAAAATTTTTTTTGCTCAGAGCAAATTACTTTTTCCTCACTGCAAACCGGGGCATTCCTCTGAGCAAACTGTATTGATGTTCATATTTAAGCCGTTTCTATCGACTCCAGCCTCTTTATGAGACCAAATCCTGCGGATTTTCCTTATTCCACAACTCTACCAGTTGTTCCGAAGTTTTGCCGATGTTGTCTCTATTCTCAATTTCTCCCGTATATGCGCCTTTCGCGTTCAATGCGCTTTCTACGTCCATATCAAGTCTGTGTCTTACCGAGATGTTTCCTTCAAGGTCTATTGTCGGCTGATAAATGCCGAGTCCTTCAAGCTTTACTCCCTCTCCTCTTTTGTTGAAGAACTTCACCGCCGATGACATCTCGCTCAGCGCCATCTGTATGTCTCCCTTGTTCAAGCCTGTGCGGTCAGAGATGTACTCAACCAGCTCTTTCATCTGTACCGTCTTTCCGAGCTTTACCTTTGGACAATACTTGTTAATTGCCTGAATTTTCTTTGCCATTTTTATTCCTCCTGTTTTTTGTTCACAAAAAAAGTCAGCAGATAATCAATGGTTCATAGGCTCTTTCTATAATTTCTCCATGCGCGCTTCTCTATTTGATTCGAAGAATAAATCATATAAATTATCCGTTCTTCGAAGAAGAAGCCATGCAGGAAATAGTTCGTTTGCTATTACATTGTGATCGGTTTAATATGACGGGTATTGTTTACTATTTTATTTTATTTAATTTTTTGTCAAAGACTTTTTAGTTCGATTTCGAAGCCGCAGTATGCATAAGCGCAAACTTTCAAAAGCGCCTATACATGTATCACCTGAGCAAACCTTCTACGAGAAAATATTCAAATATCAGAACTCAACTCTCTGCAATATTCTCGAAATTGTTTTGATAATCCTTTGAAGAAATAACCGTGTCATATAAACCGACATCCTCGCCCGGGTGCTTATAGATACCGGTATAATATAAACTTGAATCTTCATATCTCTTGAATTTATAAACAGCGTCATTCATTAAAGCCGAATTAAAAAGCCCGAGACTTACCAATAATTCAAAATCTTTTATTGCAAGACCGGTAACTTTTTTAAAAAGACCGGGCTCAAGTTTAGTAATTACATCCTTCAGACTTCTTTCACGGAAATCAGTTAAGTACAGAAACACGGGTATCCGTGTGGCGAATTTTATCAGCTTCTCCTGAATCTGTTTACGCAAAGTCTGATATTCTTTTTCTTCCTCAGAAATTTTCTTAGCTTCTTTTGCCGACACCGGCTTATCATTGGCTTTCTTCTTTGCCTTTTTAACACTTTCTGATTTATTGATTATGGTTTCAATATCCTGATTCAGATTTCTAAAACCTTCAATGCTCATCAATGCGTTCATGGCTTTTTCATTTGCCATTAGCCGCGCAAGAGTATTGTTATCGACATTAACGAGCAGCGCGCTTTCCCATCTTCTGGCAAGCAGTGTTGCGGTAGTTCCGCTCATTGCCATATCAAGAACACCCGCGGCATCAACCTGTTTCATCGAACTTCCGTCATAAGCCAGTACCGGAAGAAAGTTTATAAATTCCGCAACCTTTGCCTCAGGGTTTGATTCATTGACGTTCAAACGGCAGCTGTAATCGGCTATCTGACGCAATGCTCTGTCGGGTGCAAAATCAAAAACATAACATTCCCGCTTTAGAATTTCTTCTTTGTTCGGCGATTTGCTGTCAGGGTTGCGGATAACCCAAGGGGTCTGCACTCTGAATGCCGACTGAAAGTATGTTTCCGGACTCGAACAGTTGCGGAGCATGAAAATTCCTGTCCATGGTTTAACAGATACACCTGTTGTGAGTTTTCCGCATGAAAGAGTTATGGTTTTTGATTCCAAAGGATTGTCAGTCATTGCTTCCAACACCGGAGGCATCGCTTCAACGCCGATACCGGCATGAGTACCTGCGGCAATAACAACATCATATTCATGATAAAAAACATTCTGTCTTTGCTTGAGCAGTTTAGCCATAGCGTGACATGATGCGACAGTCGGAAGAAACCAGAAAGTATGATTAAGAACTTTCAGCAATGGAGCGTGAGAAAAAGGCAATGGAGGTTTTTTCGCGCCCATCTTAAGATTGTCTACAGTAGTTTCCTTAAAATCTCCCCGTATCAGATCAAGCCACTTCTGAACTTCGTCTTCGTATTTAAAACGGACATTTTTT
>JAKJGA010000144.1 GCA_022704645.1 Spirochaetota bacterium | reverse complement strand
ATGCCGCCGTTTGCCGAAAGTATGTTTATAACGTGATAGTATGATGTTGTTCCAATTCTCAGTAAATTGACTTCATGATTATTGTTTTTGCTGAAATACTGTTCCATAGTTTCATATTTTGACTTGTGAGAACAGGACAATACAAGAAGCAGAAAGAAAAATGCTGCGGAAAATGTTTTCATCATAGATTCCCGAAAAGCGACGCGGCTTTATTTTTGTCAGTATGATGTTTGTAGTCCGAATATTCGACAATGGTAAGTTGCGGAGAATTTTTGATTATTTTGGCAATTATTTTTGATCCGGCGGATCCCGATTCGCGGGTTGCTGCGTATTTAAATTCTCTTTTACACCCGGGACATTTATCCATTTCGCCGAATTTGATTCCTGTCGTTTTACAGGCAGGACAGAAACCGTGCAGATCGTCTACAATTATGATGTGATCATCAATTTCTTTTATGTCGAGTTCATGCCAAATACGTATCATGTCCATGATTAGCACCTCTGCCTTAAATTACCTTTGTTCGGGCGGTATTATGAAAACTTTATTGGTGAAACCGAACGTGTATTATCTTGATTTTGTGCTGTCTAAAAGCAAGAAATAATTTTTCTTGACCTTGAAAGTTCAGCGTCAAATATCGCGTCATGAACACAAAAAAAATTGAAGCTGTTATATTTGATTTTGACGGAACTCTTGTTGATAGCGAAGAAAATTATTTTGAAGCAGACAGAATTCTTTTAAAAAAACACGGACTTGATATCGACACTGAATTTAAGAAGCAGTACATCGGAATCGGTGCATTCGAAATGATGGAAGACATAAGGACGAAACATTCCATTGCGGCGCCGACTGATGACTTGGTAAATGAAAAGAATGAAATATATCTTGAGATAGCCTCCAAGAACACAAAAGTATTTCCTGAAGTTGCTGAATTTGTGAAATATCTTCATGCTCATGAATATAAAACAGCAATAGCGTCAGGGTCCTCAAAAACCGTAATAAATACTCTTCTTGAGTGCATCGGCTTTTCGGCTTATTTTGATGCGGTGATTTCATCTGAAGAGGTAAACCGCGGTAAGCCTGAGCCGGATGTTTTTCTTGCGGCGGCTGAGCGGCTTGGTGTTTCTCCCGCAAATTGCCTGGTATTGGAGGATTCCGTATACGGTGTTCTTGCTGCGAAAAAAGCCGGAATGAAGTGCTGCGCTATTCCTTATATAAAAGACAAAATTGATGATATTTTTTATCATGCGGATTTGTTTTACGAAGATGAATTTGATTTTAATGAAACAGTGAAATGGCTGAATAAATAAAAAAACCGCCTCTGAAGGCGGTTTTTTTATTTATGTAAGTGTCAGTTTTTTACTACACTATGCAGATGTTCTCAACTTTTCCAGAAGGATGCACGGTTTCTTCATTGTCGAAGAAGTGGCATTTTTCTGCGTTGATGTTAAGAGTAATTTTGTCATTGAGTTTAAAGTTGAAACCAGGAGTTGTTTTCACAACGATTCTGTTTTCACCATTGAGGCTGACGTAAAGAATTATTTCTGAACCAAGAGTTTCAACAACTTCGATTGTACCTGTAGTTGTACTCTGGCTCTCTCCGCCGATGTGAAGGTTTTCAGGTCTGAAACCTGCAGAAACCTGTTTTCCGTCATAAGCTTTAAGTTTAGCCATCTGCGCGTCAGTGAGAGTGATTTTGATTCCGGAACCTTCCGCTACATTTCCTTTGATTGTAACATTCTGAAAGTTCATCGGAGGAGTTCCCATGAAGCCTGCAACGAATTTATTTACCGGATTACCGTAAAGGTTCATCGGAGTATCCATCTGCTGGATGTATCCGTCTTTCATTACAACAACCTTGTCTCCAAGAGTCATCGCTTCAATCTGGTCATGAGTTACATAGATCATTGTAGCCTGAAGCTGATTGTGAAGACGTGCAATCTCAACGCGCATTGTTCCGCGGAGTTTTGCGTCAAGGTTTGAAAGAGGCTCGTCAAAAAGGAAAACCTTAGGATTTCTTACAATCGCTCTTCCGAGAGCGACACGCTGACGCTGACCGCCTGAAAGCTGTTTAGGTTTTCTTGAAAGAAGATTTTCGATATGAAGAATCTGTGCTGCTTCTTTAACACGTTTATCGATTTCATCTTTTGGAACTTTTCTCATTTTGAGGCCGAATGCCATATTTTCGTATACGCTCATGTGAGGGTAGAGCGCATAGTTCTGGAAAACCATTGCAATGTCTCTGTCCTTAGGGTGAACGTCATTTACACGTTTTTCGTCGATATAGAGATCTCCGCTTGAAATTTCCTCAAGACCGGCGATCATTCTGAGAGTTGTAGATTTTCCGCATCCGGAAGGTCCTACGAGAATAACAAATTCTCTGTCATTGATGTCGATATTAACATCGTGAACAGCGTGAAATCCGTTGGAATAAACCTTGTTTATGTCCTTTAAAATTACTTTTGCCATGAAAAGCTCCTTATATTTGTAATGGTGCCTCACTTGTACTATCGGGCTGTGATGTGTCAATCTATTTTTCAGTCGCGCTGGACTGTAAAACCCCCAGTTCAAGAACGAAGTGCAATAGGCAAAAGGGCTTGACTCTGATATTGACGGGAAATAATTGACCAAAGGTGTTGTATGTTTGCTACTGTAAAAACGGCAATTGAAGATCTCCGCTCAGGGAAAATGATAATTCTGGTCGATAAT
Source organism: Spirochaetota bacterium (assembly GCA_022704645.1). Lineage (GTDB taxonomy): Bacteria > Spirochaetota > UBA4802 > UBA4802 > JAFGJZ01 > JAKJGA01. Next base: position 2,007 of record JAKJGA010000144.1, on the reverse strand, counting down.
GAAGACCGGGAAAATGAGGGCGATGTTGTAATAGCGGCTGATTTCTGTTCAACCGAAAACATCAATTTTATGATAACCCATGCCCGCGGACTTGTATGTGTTCCAATGGAAGCGTCAATGCTTGATAAAATAGGCATTCCTATGATGTGCCCTGTAAATACCGACACATTTCACACTGCTTTTACAGTTTCCGTTGATGCGAGAGATATTACAACTACCGGAATTTCAGCATCTGACAGGGCAAATACCGTCAAAGCACTTATAAAAGAAGATTCCTCCGCTGAAAATTTTAAACAACCGGGTCATATTTTCCCACTTTCTGCAAAAAAAGGCGGAGTTCTTGTACGTGCCGGTCATACTGAGGGAAGCGTTGATCTTGCGAAAATGGCCGGTCTTACACCTGCCGCTGTAATCTGTGAAATTCTGAATGATGACGGAACCATGGCCCGCCGTGATGCTCTGATAGATTTTGCCAAAAAGCACGGACTGAATATAGTTACTATAGAAGATATTATAAAATTCCGCCAGAAGTCAGAACGTCTTGTTGAAAGAATTTCCGAAGCTAAGCTTCCGACAGAATACGGTGAATTTAATATAATAGCATATGAAACAAAAACGGACAATCTGACTCACGTAGCCCTGGTAAAAGGTGATATCCGCGGGATGGAAAATGTACTGGTCAGGGTTCATTCTGAGTGCCTTACCGGAGATGCTTTTTCTTCCCGCAGATGCGATTGCGGAGATCAGCTTCACAGAGCAATGCAGATGGTTCAAAAAGAAGGTTGCGGAGTTATACTCTACATGCGTCAGGAAGGTCGCGGAATCGGGCTTTCCAATAAGATAAAAGCATATCATCTTCAGGATCACGGACTTGATACTGTTGAAGCGAATATCAAGCTCGGATTTCCGCCTGATCTGCGCGATTACGGAATCGGTGCTCAGATACTTGTTGATCTTGGAATTAAAACCATGCGCCTTATGACCAATAATCCACAGAAAGTGATAGGGCTTGAAGGATACGGTCTTAAGATAGTTGAACGTGTTGCGATTGAAATTGCGGCTCTTGATGATAATAAACATTACCTTTCCGTAAAGCGCGACAAGATGGGACATCTTATAATGGGAAGCGGCGGTGCCTGAAATGGAAGCACTCGATAACATCATTCAGAAGAATCAGATAACTGTAATGGTAATTGACGATGAGGATATTGTCCGTTTTTCATTGCGCAAGAAGCTTGCAAAATTCGGTTATAATGTCATTTCGCTCGATAAAGCCGAAGACGCGCTATATATGCTCAAAAATGAAGAAGTTAAAGTTGATTTTATAGTTACCGATATCAAACTTCGCAAAATGGACGGAATTGAATTTCTGCGTCATATAAAAACCATCGATATTTCCATTCCTGTAATAATTACAGGTCAGGGAAATGTCGACGATACCATACAGGCTCTCCGTTACGGTGCGCGCGATTTTATTAAAAAGCCTATTGATGAAAACGAAATAGCTTCTATAATACGTTCTGAAGTTAAACGCAAAATACAGGAACAGCTGGCTGTCGATATCGGAAAATTCGTAAAAGAGGAAAGACGTGAGTTTATTCTTCCTCTTGACGTTGAAGCCGGTGATGTTTTAGCGCATGAACTGACGAAGAATCTTCACTCAACCGGATTGTTTACCGCATCTGACGCCGAAAATATCGGTGTTGCGCTAAGGGAATCGATTTCAAATGCGATTTTTCACGGGAACCTTGAAATGTCCTCCGACATACGGGAATCGGGCGGAAACAAAGCTTTCAAAGAAGAGTTTGACAAAAGAAGAAACGATCCGTTATACTCCGGAAGAACGGTTCGCGTTTTTTATCATCTTCATCCCGATTTTGTGGAATTCGAAGTCGAAGACGAGGGTAAAGGCTTTAACAGCTCGGCTCTTCCTGATCCGACTGATCCCGAAAACTTTTTCAAAAAAAGCGGAAGGGGAATTCTTTATGTCCGTCTTTATATGGATGA
>JAKJGA010000143.1 GCA_022704645.1 Spirochaetota bacterium | reverse complement strand
CTTGTTGAAATTTCACAACCGATTGAATTCATAGAAGAAAGCGAGTTGAAAATTAAAAGCTTTCTTTTTCGGACATCTTTGATTTTCACGGGTGTTTTTGTAGTAATTATTGTAGCATTGTCGTATTCTGTTGTTTACTTGCGTAAAAAAATAAGTAAAAAGCATCATGGGAAATATAAATGAACGACGTTCATATACATTGCTTTCAGGATAGAGCGATTAATTATCGGGAAGAGTATTTTTCGGATGATTATTTCAGGATGCTCTATCAAAGCAGTAAAGCCCGGATTGCCGGTTCAGATAACATAAAAGATTATCTAATCAATTCTAAAACAGAAAAAGCTATTATTCTTTCTTTCCCCTGGATGAAAGAGGAATTTCTTATTGAGCAGAATGAATATTTTGCAAGTGTTCGAAAGGATTTTCCGGATGGTGTTCATTTTTTCGGCAATATCAGTTTTAAATCACCGGATATTGAAAGGGATATCGCAAGTTTGATTGAGTCGGGTTTTTCCGGTATCGGAGAAATTGCCTTTTATGATGGAAATGTCAAATATGATTATCTTGATGAGATACTGTATTTTGCGGGGATAAAAAACCTTCCTGTAAATATTCATTTAAATGAAGCTGTAGGTCATAATTATCCGGGGAAATACTTAACTGATTTTCAGAAGCTTTCAGATATTCTTAGCCGTAATAAAAAAACAAAAGTCATTCTTTCGCATCTTGGCGGAGGTTTTTTGTTTTATTTTCTAATGCCTGAAATTAGAAATTCTCTGATAAATGTCTATTTTGATATTTCTGCTTCACCTTTTCTATATTCTGATGATGTTTACAGGACGGCACTTCTTTGTGCTCCGGGGCGTATATTGTTCGGTACGGATTATCCTCTTATCGGAAAAGAACGTTATATGAAAGCGATTTCCTCGGATTGTGTCCGTGACATAGAATTATCGACTAATTGCTTTTTTGAACATGTTTTAACGGTTTGAGTGAATGAGCTTTAGGAGCTCTTCTTTGGTCATGATGGGCGGTGCAATTTCGTATAGGCCGATAATCTGAAATATTGTATTAAAATACTCGTTTGGAAGATAAATGAAGGTTTTTTTACCTGAATTTGAGACTTTTTTGAAGAGTTTCAGAAGATCTACAATTCCGGAGCTGTTAATATAAAATGATTCTCTGAATTCAATTGCAATGACTGTGCAGTCTGAGTCAAGCGCCTGATCAAAATAGCGTGTAAGAATTTCCTCGGAATCAGAAGTAATATCCCCGCTTGTGACGATTACGGGGATTTGTTCCAAATACTCGAAAGAGCATGTCAGAGGTTTGAGTGAAAATTTATCCATACCTCAGAAATTAACTGCATGTAATAATATCAACAATAATATTTCGTTGAATTTTATTTATCAGCTGAAGGAAACAGATTTTTTTTCTGTGATACTTTGGATTATCAGTTCAACAGTATGTATGTTTCTTACCGATTCATCCAAAGAGACAAGAGGTTTCGATTTGCCTTTCATAACATCCAGAAAATTTTTTAACTGAAGCATGAAGGAATCTGCTTCCTCAATTTCGTAACGGTCGGCCATTATATATCCCCATTTTTCCTTGCGGTGAAGGACGTTGATGAATATATCGCCGTAAATTCCCCAGGCAACAGGAAGCTGAATGATTCCGTTCGCACAGCTGATATGAAGCATTTGAGTAAAATTAGCGTGTTTGCTGCTTTCAATGAATGCCGCGATTCCGTTTTCATACGATATCTGGGAAAAAACACGGTCTATTACGTCATAATCTTTGTTGTGATTGCCGGATGCAAAAATAGTTAAAGGTTCGCTTCCGCTGAAATAATTGGCTGCATTGACGCAATAGCTCATCCAGTCATGAGTAACCCCGCCGCCGCATTCTTTTCTATAACGCCAGTCCTGCGAGTTTAGTTTGTCTTTATGAGCTTCAGGTTCATAGTTGCTGAATGATGCACGTATTGAGTCAATTTTTCCCAAACAGGATGAAAATGCAAGTTCTTCAACTTTTCTTATTGCCGGGTGATGCCGGAACATGCATCCTTCCATGAGATAAGCTCCGTAGCTGTTGACAAGATCACGAATTTCAAACGCATCTTTTGATGTTATTGTCAGTGATTTTTCACAAAGGATGTTTTTAATTCCTGCTGTGAGGCATTCTTTTATTTGTTCGAGATGCTGATTCGGCCATGTGCAAAGAATAACCGCATCGGGTTTCTCTGAGTTTATCATTTCAGTGATATTTGTATAGTCTCGGCATTTATATTTATCTGCCCAGATTTTTGAACGGGATGAATCGATATCACAGCATGATGTGATTGTTACTTCAGGAAATGCGGCTGCCGCGTTTGCGTGAAGATGCGAATGTGCTCCGCAGCCAACTATTGAGATATTTATTTTTTCCATATAAATTTCTCCAAAAAAAAAGGAGTTTCTTTCGAAACTCCTTTTTGATGCACCCTCGAGGGGGTTCGAACCCCTGTTCCCGAGATGAAAACCCGGTGTCCTAGACCACTGAACGACGAGGGCATTTGAGACGCCCGGGAATCGAACCCGGTACCCACTGCTTAAAAGGCAGTTGCTCTACCGAATGAGCTAGCGTCTCAGCGTGAATAACCAAATACTAAAACGGTCATTATGTGTCAAACAAAATAATTGCATAAAACATGAAATAAGTATTCACGCAAAATTGTTTCAACGCTGAAAGCAATTTAAAAAAAGGCGTGGAATCGTCAAGTAAATTAAGTTTAATAATGATATAAAGATAAAAAAATATTAGATGAAGATTAATTTTATTAATAAAATCTCATTTCGTGTCACTTTCTATAAACCACTTGACAGTATATTGCCGATAATGAAATAGATGTAATTTGAGGAGATTTTGATGCGGCTTAACCCGTTCAGGGAAACAAATTTTAATGATCTTCAGCAGAATCTGAATTATCTTCTTGCAGAGCGAAAGGACTCACTAAAGAAGCGTTTTTCCGACTGGCTTGCTGCTGTCCGCAAAAAAGGAAACGAAAGAATCACCCTCATGTTTATCCCGCATTCTGAGAAAAAAATTGTTAATTTCCATATATCGATGTATACGGTTACGATAGTTTTGTCTTTATTTGCTGTTGTTATTGTCGTAACATCTCTTACTATCCTCAATCATACTTCTACTGTTAAGGAAGTGGATAAACTGGAGCTTTATGAAAGCGACTATGCTAACCAGATAGAAATGTACAAAGAGGAAATAAACAGGCTTTATTCTGTTTTTAAGAAATTTGACGATCAGGCAGATCCTCTTTTCCGTTTTACTCCGGAAGGATCATCTTTTTCATCCGGAAAGGGCGGCGGATCCGAACAGCCTCCGACAGATCCATCTTCTCCTTCAATTGAATCTTTAACCATAGAAGAAATTGAGCAGGAATTTAAAGCTTCAAAAGACAAGCTTCTTGTTATAAAAAGGTTTATGGAAAGCAGGGCAAAAGTCATAGAGAATACACCTTCGCTTTGGCCTGTTAACGGAAATATAATCACTGCATTCGGTGATTCGAAGTCATCTTCTCTTTCCGGAAGCGGAGAGAGGGCTCTGGGTGTTGATATCGCAGCATATCCGGGATCTGAAATAAAAGTATCTGCTCCCGGTACGGTTGAGTCTATAGTTTGGGATTCTGTTTACGGCTTGAGAATAACCGTTTCTCATAAATACGGGTATTCAACAATTTACTCGTATTGTCAGAGGGTTACGGTTGATGTCGGGCAGAAGCTCAGCAAAGGTGAAATTATCGGATATGTCGGTAAAACAGGCAGAGCTGCGAGATATATGCTTCATTATCAGATAAGAATAGGTACAAATTATGCCGATCCTCTTCCTTATCTAAATAAAATTTCCCTTGATTCGAAGATCTGAATCTTTGGCATAAACTTCACAAGTTAAATCCGAAAACAGCTTTTTAGAGTAGTAGTGATAACCCAGACCTGCAACCATAGCCGCGTTGTCCGTACACAGAACAGGTTCAGGAATGAACACATTGATATCATGTAATTCAGAGAGTCTTTCTCTAAGTCTGGAATTTGCAGCAACACCGCCTGCCACAACGACATTTTTTATTCCGAATTTTTCTGATGCCAGCACAAGACGTGATATGAGAATTTCGACCGCGCTTTCCTGAAAGGCATAAACAATTTCTTCTTTATCTGCATCGGGATTATTTGATATATAGTTTACAACTGCAGTTTTAAGACCTGAATAAGAAAAATCAAACGGATCATTCTTCATGTTAACGCGTTTTGGGAAAGAAATATCTTTGCGTATTGCCGATTTAGCAAGTTTGTCAATTATCGGGCCGCCCGGATAACCAAGATTCAGAAATTTTGAAACTTTATCATATGCTTCACCGACTGCGTCATCTGTTGTTCTTCCTATCAGGGTTAAATCTGAAATTCCCTTTACCAGATAAAGAGCTGTATTTCCTCCGGAAATAAGCAGTCCGATAAATGGGAATTGCAGTTCGGGATTTGAAAGAAATGCCGCATAAAGGTGAGATTCGATATGGCTGACCGTAATAAGCGGAATATTAAGAGTGTACGATATTGTCTTGGCACTTTGTAGTGAAATCATCAGTGAGCCGATAAGACCGGGTCTGTTTGCGCAGGAAACGAAGTCAAGATCGGAAAAGCTTATACCTGCATCATTCAGTGCGCTTTGGATCACCC
>JAKJGA010000142.1 GCA_022704645.1 Spirochaetota bacterium | reverse complement strand
TTTTTCTGTTAATCCGCTTTTTAGGCTCTTCCTTTAATTCTTCTTCAAAAACCGGTATAGTTTCAACTTCTGCCAGCGCAAGCTTTTTTGCCTCTCTGCGCAGATGAAACAAATGCTTGATATCTTCAGTGATTCTATACATGCATGGAACGAGAATCAAAGTAATCATTGTCGCAAAAATCAAACCATACATGAATGCGATTGAAAGAGGTCTGACAAAGTAATCTTTTCCTCCGATTTCAAGAACAGATGGAAGAAGTCCTAGAATAGTCGTTCCGGAAGTAAGAAGAACCGGTCTTACTCTTGAAACTCCCCCTACTACAAGAGCCTTTTCAAAAGGAATGCCCTTTTGTCTGAGATTCTGGATAAAATCAACCAGAACAGTCGAATTACTTACAATAACACCGGCTAGAGCGAACACTCCCAAGCATCCCATGAAAGAAAACGGCTGACCATGCAAAAACAATCCGAAGACTACACCAATCATTGAAAACGGTATCGCACTCATCAGAATTACTGCAACAGACACATGTTCGAAGTATGCAGAAAGCAGAATAAATATAACTGCCATCGCAATCAAAAAGAGAATTCCGAGATCCTTCATGCTCTTATCTGAATCTTCCTGCTCTCCACCATAAGCAAAAGCAGTATTCTGATATCTTGTTTCAATGTCCTTGAACTTTTCTTTCAGCATTTTATTGACTTCAAAAGAAGTTGTCTTTTTGATATCAATTTCCGCCTGAACCTGAACAAGTCTTTTGAAATTCAATCTGTTTATAAAAGCCACACCTCTCTTCTTTTCGATTGATGCAATTTTCGAAAGAGGAACAAGCCCGCCGCTTGAATTAGAAACCATGACATCGTTAAGACTGCTTATCGTTCTTTTGTATGCCATAGGGAATCTGACACGTATATCAACTTCCTCATCTCCGATCTTCGCGCTTGATGCAACAGAACCTTCAAATGAAGCATTTAAAGCCGTTGCAGCAGCAGTCACGGAAACTCCGGTGCGCTTAGCCATAACTTCATCAATCTTATAACGGAATTCATATTTTCCGTCTTCCATATCCATGCGGACACCATGCACTCCCGGAATAGTATTCAGATAATCTATGTACTCCTGAGCCGCCTTTATCATGGAAGGAAAATCTTCTCCTCGAATTTCCACATTAATAGGTTTTCCGACAGGAGGCCCGTGTTTTTCCATTTCAATCTTAAGAAGGGCTTCTTTAGGAAGTGTTCCATCTGCAATCTTCTTATTAACTGCTTCATTTAAAAGCGCAGTAAGTTCAGTTGCAGTTCTTTCCCTGTCCTGTTCCGGAGTCAGATAAATAACAATAGTCGACTTGTGAGAACCTTCACCCGGCTGGGGATCAAGAAGACCGAAATCTTCTGTACCTACTCTCGATCTTATAGCCTTCAGTTCACCTTCTTTGAATATCGAATTCGTGATGTCTTCAAGAGGTTTAACTATCGAAAGGTTTTTCCCAAGATTATATTCGTTCGGAAAATAACACTTAATGCTTATTTTTTCTTCTCCGCCGCCCGGCATAAACTGAAATTTTACTATTCCGCAGCCAATCATCAAAATACTTGAAACGAAAATAGAGAATAGCGCCATAAAAGTCAAATAACGGTGACGAATAACCTTCTCAAGGAAAGCCTTGTATTTTCTCTGCATAAATCCGAAAAATCCCGGGGCAAAAACCAGCTCCGACTCATCAGGAAGAGCATCATGTCCGTGCTTGCTCGATAGAAACATGTTCAAAAACGAAGGAAGAATAAAGAGAGCACATATCTGTGAACCCGCGAGACAGATTAAAAGGACAATCGGAATAGCCTTTACGAATTTTCCGATAATACCTGTCAATATCGCAAGAGGCATAAAAGCCGCGAACACACAGCAGAATGAAAGAAGGAGCGGTTTCCATACTTCTGCAATTCCCATGGCTATCGCATTGGTTTTTCTGTGGCCGAGTTCCATGTATCTATGAGTGTTTTCACTTACAACAATACTCGCGTCTACAATCATACCGAGAACCATTATCATACCGAACATACTGACAACGTTAATTGTAATACCGAATCCGTTCATTCCGAGAAAGCCGAGCATAAACGAAACAGGAAAGCAAATCGTTATGATTGACGCCATTCGAATTCCGAGAAAAAGGATTATTATTCCTGCACAAAGAACGAGTCCAAGCAGTGCATTTGAAATGACAGAACTCACCTGCCTCTCAGTATAATCACTCTGATCAAGAAAAATATTATACTGTACATTGCCAAAAGAAAATTTCTTGATATGCTCTCTGATTTTTTGGGACATATCGATTTCGTCATATTCTCTTTTCTTTTTAACCGTAAAAACAACTGCGGTCTTCCCGTTAACACGTTCAAAACTGTCAGCCTCTTCAACCGTATCTTTAACTGTAGCAACATCCGCTATTCTCGTAGTAAACCCGTAATCATTCGAGCTTATAACCGTGTTTAAAACTTCATTGATAGTCTGATACTGACCTTTTGTTCTGAGAATGTATTCTTTCTCATTTATGTAAAGTGAACCGCCCGGAAGATCAAGATTTCTTAATTTAACAGCATTGACTATGTCATTAAGCGCAAGATGATATTTTTCAAGCTTATTGGGATCGGCTTCGACCAGCCACTCACGATCTAAAAAACCATAGTCTTCAACTTCGGCAACTCCTTCAATATCTTCTAAAAAATCCTTGAACTTGTCTGCTGTCATACGAAGGTCTTCGTATTTCACCGAATCATCTTTTCCGAAAAGCGCAATATCAATAACCTGGGTTTTGTCGAGTTTAAGCTCCTCAACAATCGGTTTTTCGGCATTCGCCGGAAGGTTTTCAACAAGATCCACTGCATCCTTTATATTTGTAACGATTTCAGGAATATTAGACTGGTTCATGTCGATATAAACAACAATCACCGATACGTTTTCGATATTATATGAACGGACTTTATCCAATCCGCTGACTTCTTTAATTTTTTTCTCTATCGGCGTTGTAATAAGGTTTTCAATTTCTTCCGGAGATCCTCCCGGATAAATTGTTTTGACCGTAACCATGTCAAAATTTACCTGCGGATATGCTTCTCTGTTGGTGTTCAGAAAAGTAAAAAAGCCCGCTGCGATAATCATCACAACAATGATGACAGCCAACTGCTTCTGTCTCGATAAATAGCTGAAAAAAGCACCCATCTTCATTTCCTCCAATATTTTCTATATAAACTAAACTTCGAAATTATCGCCTGTAATCTTTGACACTATTCTCATTACTCCGCCGAGTGTGCCGAACTTGTTGATTTTAACCGACTCTGCCAGTATTTCCAATGTAATTTTCTTGAGATCTTCAGGAAGAACCGTCACATTCGACTTGTCAGTCAGAATGCTGTTGATTTTATCAACCTGATAATTGTATACCGCTTTCTGAAAATCTCCGCCGTAAAAATCTTCACCCATAAACGATGATATCTTTTTCATGCCGAAGTGAATAATGTTGCCCTGAAAAATATCACACGCGAAAATAAATGAATTTGAAACTTTCATTCTTCCGGATTCAACTCCATCCGAAATGATTTTCATCAGATATCTTTCAGAATACAGCTTGTCATATTCTTCCATTAGATTTTGGATTTTAGTGCAGTCATCATCCGCCATGACTCGATGATAAAAACGGATAATATTAGTCGGATCTATGAGTGAAACTACTGCATTAAAACAAAAAACAGCCAGATTAAGCTTCTGCTCAGGCAGTAGTTTTTCCGGATACGGAAAAATCTTTAACTCATCAATAATACTATAATCAAGAAAGAACTTCAGAACTTCGTGATAAAGGTTTTCCTTGGTCTTAAAATGGTAATGAAGAAGTCCCGATGCGACTCCCGCGCGTTTAGCAATTTCGCCGGTACGCGTACCGTCAAAGCCCTTTTCGCCGAATTCGGCAATTGCAGCTTCTAAAATTTGAATTTTTGCTTCTCTTTCGTTCATTTCATTGTCCACACAATCAATATGTTTGACTATTCAATCAGTTTGACAATAATTGTCAAGATTAATCCTTCAAGCTCACCTTTAGTAAACTATATGACGAAAATCTTTTTAACCTATTGCTATTAACCTTCATTCTTTCTGCAATTTTTCCGATAAATTACCAATGAGACGTTTTACTTTTATATTACTTGTGACAATATCTCTTCTGCCGTCGGTAAGTTCCGGGGAAAATTACCAGTATCAATACTTTAACCGCGACAAAGACAAATATGTTCCTTTTTCTGACTATATTCCTCAAATCCGCCGGCATAATTACACCGTTCCGCATTTTCTTGAAGATTATTATCTATTATATGGAATGAAACAGTATTATGACGAGAATTCTCTCAGAATGAACATACTCCGAATGAAAACTGCGCTCGAATGCAATTTTCGCCATCCTTCGAACGCTCTCATAAAAATCAGCACCGAAGATGAGTATCTGAAATACAGAAATCTTTTTTTTATGCACATTCATATGCTTCTATGCAGAGATTACCTGAAAATCGCCCTTCGTTATGATAAAAGGAAGATATATTTTTATGATGCAGATCAGGCAAAAATGCTTTCTGACAGTCTTGAAGCGGCAAAACTTTATTATAAAGACGCTTTTCCCCATTGGTATGAAGCAAAAAAATACGCAGAACAGGCATCTAAAATAAAAGTCACCACAGATCTTGGGTATATGGAAACCGAACGATTCCGGATTATCAA
>JAKJGA010000141.1 GCA_022704645.1 Spirochaetota bacterium | reverse complement strand
AAAAAGAATTTCATGAAGTTCAATCGAATCATCAAATCCGTTCATGGACAAATATGATTTCATTGAACGCTTAAATGAAACATCATCGATCTGAATATCTTCAAAAGAATAGAATGATTCCTTGCGGACGATGTGACCCGAATCTCCGCTCACTGAATGAAAACCAATCGACGACGCGTCGAATTCTCTAATCTCACGCGTCGGTTGAGCAGATTTAGTGTAAAGTTTCAGTTTCTGGGTTATGTCCATTTGACAAATCCTTCAGCAATGCGCATATAATTTTTTTTACTCCTTCAATTCCGCCGGCGGAAGGCCCGATACATCCTGGGCATCCTTCTTTGCATGAACAGCGCGAGATATGCTCTGATGCAAATACTGCGATGTCCGGAAAAATATCATAAAGCTTCGCGGAAAGTCCGCTTCCGCCCGGAGATGAATCGGCAATGAACAATGCCGGCTTCAGACTGAACGAAGATTTGCTCATGCTTATTGAACGGATATCCGACGGATCGCAGAATAAATGCACTGGTGCAATATTTTTTAAAATGTAGCCGACTGAATAAAGAAGCGCGCCGGAGTTAGCTTTTCCTCCGAATGAATCAAGATATTCTTCATCGAAATCAATCCAGAAACTCGATGTGTGCATCTCAATCTCGGGCAAAGTAATTTTGCCCGAACCGATATTTTCGTGAGTACGGAATTTTATCTTTTTATAAAGCATCGCCTGTTCGCGTATGTTTATTTCTCCATAATTTATTGAAAACGAATTTTTTTTCATAGTACGGTCATCTGCAAGAACGTGAATGTCCGTCTTGCATTCGGCATCTGTATAATAATCAGAATCAGTCTCGTGACAGAAAGCTGTTCGCCTTTCCCAGTCGAGTTTATCAATATAAAACTGCCTGCCCTGATGAATATAAATCGCCTCATCATGAATCAGTGTCGGCGCGCTCGAAAGATCAACCTCGCCTATTACTTTGTTTGCCGAAGTCGCATCAACGATGACAACATTATCATGCGACGCGCTTCTGAGAGATACTTCATTCGCGGGATAAATAGAATTCATCCAGTGATATTTGCCGGATGCGTTTTTGAGTATTCCTTCGGATTCGAGATAATCGAGAATTTCTTTTGTAGTTGAGATGTGCGGCGCGAAACGTTCGTTTTCAGAAAAAGGAAGTTCGAATGCCGCGCACTTGATATGATCTAAAAGAATCAAAAGATTGTCGGGATTTATTACCGCGTTTTCAGGAGGAAAGCCTGTTAGAAAATCAGGGTTCTCCGCGATGTACTGATCGAGCGCGGAAGAATTCGCAACCAGAAGCGAAATTGAAGAAGAGTTTCTTCTTCCGGCACGTCCGAACTGCTGAAGAAGCGACGAAACCGAACCGGGATATCCAACTGAAATAACCGCATCAAGAGAACCGATATCTATTCCGAGTTCCAGCGCATTCGTCGAAACGATTCCGTCAAGTTCGCCCGAGCGCATTTTGCGTTCGATATCCCTGCGCTCTCCCGGAAGATAACCGCCGCGGTATGCTGCAAGCCGTGCATGTGTTTTTTCTTTTATATAGTTTGTAATTATTTCGGCGCGTATTCTGCTTTTGGCGAAAACAATTGTCGTAATTTTGTTGCGAATAAATGTTGAAGCAAGTTCGGCAGAAAGTTTTACCGATGACTGGCGTATTCCGAGATTTTCATTTACCACAGGCGGATTGTAAATGATGAAATTCTTTTCTCCCGAAGGCGCTCCGCTTTCATTGACGAGAAACATACTGCGTCCGGTAAGAGCTTCCGCATGATCTTTCGGATTTGCAATTGTCGCACTGCACAATATAAACTTCGGATTCGATCCGTAAAAAGAGCAGACCCGCTCAAGGCGGCGAAGCAGATTACAGAAATGCGATCCGAAGATTCCTCTATATGTATGAACCTCATCGATAACCACGTATTTCAAATTTTCAAATAGCTTTACCCAGATAGTATGATGAGGCAGAATCCCGGAGTGCAGCATGTCGGGATTCGTGATTACCACATGACCCGACTCGCGTATTGATTTTCTGGCGTTTGCAGGAGTATCTCCGTCAAAAGTATAAGTCTTTATTTTTAGTTCAAGCGATTCAACAATACGGTTAAGCTCGTGCATCTGATCCTGTGCCAGCGCCTTAGTCGGAAAAATATAGAGCGCGCGGGATTCGGGATTTTTTATTATCTCATCTATAACAGGCACATTATAACACAGAGTTTTTCCTGAGGCAGTCGGAGTCACAACGACAAAATCATTTTTTTTGCGTGCATGATCAAAAGCCGCGCGCTGATGGGAATACGGTTTAACTATACCTTTCGATACATAATAATCAATAAGACGCCTGTCAATATAATCGGGAAAATCCGAATACACCGCGTCCTTTGCCGGAACGGTATTCCATGATACGACGTTTTCGTTGAAGCCGCTGTTTGACTTCAGATAATCAATAAGCTGTTCTATATTCATGAGACTAGTGCTATATATATGTTAAGTGAAGTCAATAAAATTAATGCAATTAGTCAGACGAATCAATAATCAATTAGCAAAAGAACTCATTGCCATAATTTTATTGATACTCTAACCAAATAATGATATAATAATCCGGTTCTTCCCAAATGATTCTATATGGGTTTTAAAACTTTTTTTTTAACAAAATACTGCCCTTACGGAGTATGATGAAATTTGTAATATTGACTTTTGTAACATCGATTACTCTTTTTATTCTGCCGGTCTACCTGAAAGCTGCGGATAGTAATTCCAAAAATCCGCACATTCTTATAATAAACTCATACCATCAGACTTTTCACTGGACTGATGAAATTGTAACTTCTGCAGTAACAATAATCAGAAAGGAAATTCCGGACGCCGAAATATATATAGAATACATGGATTCAAAACGCTTCCCGGATTCTTCCAATATAAACGCCTTTCTTAAACATCTTGAATCAAAATACACGAAAACTATTCCTGATGTAATTATAGTATCAGATGACGCGGCATTTGATCTTTTAAAAAAATTCAGCGGCAGAATTTTCCCGGGCGTTCCTGTTGTTTTCTGCGGAGTTAACGAAATCAAATCTACTGAAAATATGCCGGAGAATTTCTCAGGCATAATTGAAAATCTCGACATACCCGGAAACATTGATCTTATAAAAAAGCTTTTCCCTGAAACAAAATATATTGCCGCGATAACGGACGGGACTCCTACAGGACTCGGTACACGTGCGGAAATAGCCCTGACAGAAAAATCCAACCCTGATATTTCTTACATTTATCTAAACGGAGAAAGTCTTTCAACGGAAGAACTTATATTTGAACTGAAAAATCTTCCGAAGAATTCAATCGCGATTGCTCCGGCATGGTACATGGATAAAACCGGAAAAACATATTTGAACACCGAAAGTTATCCGCTTATTGCACAGAATTGTCCTGTGCCCGTAATTTCCACATCAGCTTCCAATATCGGTCTCGGCGTACTCGGAGGAAAGGCAAACAGCGGAACAATTCAGGGAACATATGCAGCTGAAAAAACTATAGAAATTATAAAATCCGGAATAGACGCTTCTCGGACAAAAGTTCAAACTGAAAGCAGAAATAAATTCATGTTCGATGCCGATGCCGCAGAAAGATTTTCCATACCTATTTCGGCTTTGCCCAAAGACAGTATAATAATAAACAGGAAGTATTCATTTTACGAAAGGTATACTCTGCTTGTTATTATTTCAACGGCAGTATTTCTTATTCTTGTAATTCTAATCATAATGCTGACAAAGCTTTTGCTTTCAAGAAAACGTGTAGAACAAGAACTCATTACCAAGTCAGAAGAACTTGAACAGTATTTCTCATTCGCACTCGATCTTTTCTGTATTGCCGATACCAAAGGACATTTTCTGAGGGTCAATAATCAATGGTCGCAGGTTCTCGGTTATAAGATAGAAGAACTCGAAAACAAACTGTTTATTGATTTTGTCCATCCCGATGACATTGATTCAACCCTCGCAGTACTTTCAGATCTTGCAGAACAGAAGGAAGTTGTAAATTTCGTCAACCGCTACAGAGCAAAAAACGGTTCATACCGTCACATCGAATGGAAATCCACTCCGCGCGGTTCAGCAATATTTGCAGCGGCCCGCGATATCACAGAAAGAATAAAATCTGAAAATGAAATACGCGAGTCTCATAGAATGCTTCGCGAAAATGAAGAGAACTTAAGAATTACTTTAAACTCAATCGGAGATGCCGTAATTACGACCGACATAGACGGCAGAATTACAAGAATAAATCCCGTTGCAGAAAAACTTACCGGCTGGAAAAGCCGTGAAGCTGAAGGAAAACAGCTTTCAGATGTTTTAAAAATCATAAACAGCCTCTCCGGAAATGAAATAGCAAACCCTGCGAAAGAAATAATTTCTTCCGGCAAAATAATAGAATTTACTGACAGCACTCTTTTAATCGGCCGTGACGGCAAAGAATACCGCATTGCGGATTCAGGAGCTCCGATAAAAAATGAAGACGGTACAATCACCGGAGCTGTTCTTGTTTTCCGCGATATGACCAGAGAATATTCAATTCAGGAGCAACTGAATCATTCGAGAAAGATGGATGCAATCGGACGTCTCGCAGGCGGCATTGCGCACGATTTTAATAATATGCTCGCCGGCATAATCGGCGGAGCTGAACTTCTTCAAATGCGTTTATCCGAAATCACCGATGATCCGAAACTGACCGGCGATATCGATATAATAATAAAATCAGCGAC
>JAKJGA010000140.1 GCA_022704645.1 Spirochaetota bacterium | reverse complement strand
AAAGATCAAATCTCTGCCATTCATTTACCTGAGGCGAACCGAAACATATATCGGCACTGATTTCATTTAAATCAAAGATAAACGACCATAGTGTTCCAAGGGTATCGGAATAATGATGGCAGGCAACACCGTCGGGCATTTTGTCAGAAAGAATTTCTTTAATGTCTGAATACGATACTTTCGGAAGAGAATTATTTATCCGTTTATCAATCGCGTCATAGCGATTAATGGAATGTTTCATTCTTCTTGTTGTTTCTTGAGCCATTCCATTAAGCGTGAAATGATTGGTTGAATGAATGTATTGTTTCTTTGATTCTATGTTTATGTGATGAATTTCTTTTTTCCCGCATGCGATTTCTGCAAGAGCTGCCCTTCCGGTTTTATCGGCGATTATCAGATTAAGATAAAATGAAACCGGAGTAGTCATAACAGTTTCAATGGCTTCTTCTGTAGTCTTGCAGTTTTCGAGAATTGTTCTAATTAATGCCCAGAACTTAATTCCTTCGGCGGATATTTCGCGCATAGGAGCCCCTGCGCTCATTGTTACTGAAAGACCATGTTCATTGATTCCGTCAATGCGCCCCAGCATTATGCATGAAAAACCCAGGTGAGCGGCTTTTCCTTTTACCTTTGTCGTACATAGTCTGAAGTCATCCTGTGTGTCGTTCCATTCATAACTTCTGCCGACCATGGTATGACCGTTTTCTGTTATTTCCGGAAGAAGAGCGAAATGACTGCAGTTGCCTTTCGGTGTATGAGTGAAAGCATAATATACTATTTCACGCGGATGAACTTTTAGAATTTCAGCCATTCCTTGTATTTCTGTGTTTATTCCAGGACAGTATTTATCGAAAAAATTAACTGCTTCGGCATAATCCTTGTCGCTAAGTCTTCCTTTGCCGGAAGGAGGAGAGGTGTACCATTTTACGAATTCCGGGATTTCAAGCAGTTCTTTGCCTTGCTTTTTCCCTATTTCATAATGATCTCCTTCAAGAATTACATGCTTGAATTTTTTTGTTTTTACGGATGTTTTCATTTGTTTCTCCTAATGATTATTTAAATAGAGTATCAAAGCTGCGGAAAAGAATCTTGACTGATATTGCTGTTTTTACGTAAATTTTGACTTATATGAATAAAAGCAGAACAAATAGCGTGATTGAATGCCGTCTAGGCTGTGCTGCCTGTTGTATTGCCGTTTCAATATCATCGCCCATTCCGGGAATGCTGAACGGTAAAGAAGCAGGGGAAAGATGCATTCAGCTTAGTGGTGATAATTTGTGTCTTCTTTTCGGTAAATCCGAAAGACCGAAAGTGTGTTCCGGTCTTAAGCCTTCTTATGAAATGTGCGGAAAATCAAATGCTGAGGCATTCGCTTATCTTGAAAATCTTGAAAAAGAAACAATTTGATAATTACTATTATTACTCTTTCCAGAGATACATGAAGCGAGTACCGTATTTAGAAGTAAACCAATCCATATCAATTGATAAAACATTAATGGTTCCTTCGTTCGTTATTGCTGCTCCGGCATAAACGTTAGGACGGTAGGAGTCGGGCCGTACATAAGTGATTATTTTAGCGCCTTCAATTCCTGCTGATTTTTCGGCTGAAGCTACAGCATCGTTAAAGTATCCGATTTCATCAATAAGTCCGTATTTGAGGGCATCTTTTGCGATAAAAATACGTCCGTCCGCAACTTTCCGCAGTTCCTGTTCTTTGAGATCTTTACGTGAATCAAGAATTACCTTTAGAAATCCTTCATACATAGCGTCGACAATTTGCTGAAAAAGATATTTTTCTTCATCATTCATGTTCTTGAAGAAACTGCCCATGGTTTTGTTTGCGCCTGACTTAACCGTTTCGTCTTCGATTCCTATTTTTCCCATCAGCTGTTTCATGCTCAGCTTTGAAATAAGTACTCCGATACTGCCAGTAATTGTTGTCGGATGAGCCATAACTTTGTCTCCGGTCATAGAGAGGTAATATCCTCCGGAAGCTGCCATTGAACCCATTAAAACTGTTACCGGTATAGAAGTGCGTTTCTTGAATAGTGTAATTTCATGATGAATGATGTCGCATGTAGTGACTTCTCCGCCGGGAGAATCTATCATAAGTATCAGTGCTTTTATGTTTTTGTCTCTTTCAGCGCAGTCAAGCTGTTCTTTTATGCTGGCAGTCATAGGTATTTTGTCGGATGAATTAAACGGGTTTCCGCTTGAAACAGAATCAGAAATTATGCCGTCTATGTGAATTACCAGTATTTTTGAATCATTGCCGTTTCTTATAATATTTTCTCGGTAAGGCTGAAGATGTCTTGCTGTTGAAATTGAAATACAGCCTGTAGCTGATAATAAAATAATTGCTGCGAGAATTTTTTTCATAAATAATACCAGTCTTATCTTGATTTGAATTTAATTTTAATAAAAAGTTACATTAAACGGATAATAAATAAAGCATTTAATCAGAAACACTTATAAGCAATTCTATATATCGGCATTTTCATCGCAAGTAAATGATAATGCAAACATTTTTTGGCAATGTGCCAATTCTTGTTTATCCTGAAAGTATTACAAACATGATTTTAAAACGTTTAAGAATTCCGTAAGAAGAGATTTGTAAAGATAAAATCTGTTTGACTCTTTTATGCATGAAAGAATTATTTCTTTATGGTTAAAGTCGATTCATTAAAAAAGTATTATCATAAAAGCAGTTTGTTCGGTAAGGTGCGGACAGTACGAGCTCTTGACGGAGTCAGTTTCGGAATAAGGAGAGGCGAATCCTTAGGGGTAGTGGGGGAAAGCGGATGCGGAAAATCGACTTTAGCTCTTTCTCTGATGGGACTTAACAATCCCGTTGAAGGGAGAATCGAAATAGACGGAACAGATATTGCTTCTCTTAAAAAAGAAGAATTAAGGCTTTTCAGAAAGAATATGAGCATTGTTCTTCAAGATTCTCTCGGATCTTTGAATCCGAAGATGCGCTGCGGAGATATCGTCTCCGAGCCTGCCAGAATATTTCACGATCTTACCAAGACAGAGATTACGGATAAAACTGTAACGGCTTTTGAACAGGTTGGTTTGTCTGCAGAATACTTGAAGCGTTATCCTCACGAACTTTCCGGTGGTCAGAGACAGAGAATCAATATTGCCAGAGCAATAATATTGAAACCTAAATTTACAATTTTTGACGAACCTGTTTCATCTCTTGATGTATCTGTTCAGGCTCAGATTCTCAATCTTCTTTCTGATCTAAGAGAAAATTCAGAAATGACCTCGATAATGATTTCGCATAATCTCTCTGTCATCAGATTTTTGTGTGATTCTGTGGCTGTTTTTTATCTCGGAAAGATAGTGGAATACGCTTCTGTTAATCATATCTTTGAAAGGGCTTTGCATCCATATACACAATCTCTTCTTGATTCTTCGTTCGACACATCAAAGATTAACGGTTCTTTCGCTGCAATCGAAGGAGACATTCCTTCTCCTGAAAATCCGCCGTCCGGATGCGCTTTTCATCCGAGATGTCCGCGCAAAATGAATATTTGTTCAGAGATTGCGCCTTGCGAAAAAACGATAGACGGAGCGAAGGTTTTCTGTCATCTTTATCAGTGACGATGAAAAAAATAATTATTCTTTTTTTCCTCCCCGGATTTTTGATTTCTTATGACGATTATCATCCGGATGTTTTAAGAAAACTTCTTGATGATATTGCAATGGATTATGTCGAGGAATTCCCTTCAGAGAAAATATTAAGAAAGGGAGACATGCTTTGGTGTACAGGAGATTCTCCAGCTGCAAAAGCCAATAATTCGGCTTATGATTTGATGATGCAGGGACATTTTGATAAGGCCGCTGTATTTCTTGAGGATTGTCTAAAAAAATCACCGCTGTTCATTCCTTTCCGCCATAATCTTTCCGTATGCTATTATCATCTTAGAAATTTTCCAAGAGCTCATATGAACATCGACAAAGCTCTTCAACAGATCCCGCAATATTATTTTTTCTACATACAGAAAGGTATAATTTATGAGCTTTCGTTTCAATACGATAAAGCTTTGTTTTATTACAAGAAAGCGGCAAGATTGAATAAAATAGATACGGAACCTCTTGTAATCATCGGGGATCTGTATTTTTTGAGCGGAAGACATTCAATGGCTGAGAAATACTATACAATTGCCGTAAATAAAGAGCCGGATAATCCTAATGCTTTGCTTGGAATGTCCAAAATATTTTTTTACCGCGAAAAAATCTATCTTAGTTATATGACCATGAAAAAAATCAATAAGGCAAAAGATTTTGATAAGTCTTACTATTTTTACTTTGCAGAAGCTGCATATAAATTACGCAGGTACCGCGAATCATATGCAGCATATGTTGAGCTTATGAAGTACAGATATGATAAATTTTTTATTACCACTTCCTTCTCTCTTATTGAATACAAGGCTGATCTTGCCCGCAAATTTGCCGAAGCGGAAGAAGAAATCAATTTAAACTGAAATTACGGATATTATACTCTCTTTCGTAATGATGGAAAATATTTAAGACATAGAATGTTTACCAAAAAAAATCCGACCGAACCGAAAATAGCAAAAAGAAAAGTATAATAAACTATTCCGTTAAAAAAGCAGAAAAACATAATAGATAAAGAATATACTTCCTTTCTGACGAAATATTGTAAAATAGATATAAGTTTAGCAAGAAAACTTGTTTTTGAAAGCGGTGAAAGAAATTCTTTGCTGAATGCTGAAAATGAATACGAGCTGCTGTATTTTACAAGATAGACTGTATTCCATCCAATGATCGCAATTACTCCGAGCGTAA
>JAKJGA010000015.1 GCA_022704645.1 Spirochaetota bacterium | reverse complement strand
CAGAAACTTCGGGTTTAGGTGAATATGTCTGAATGATTAAAACTTTATTTGCATCAATTGATCTTATCGTGAACTGATAAGTTTTATCACCTATTTGAATTTTTAGATTATCATTTTCCAATGTCCACTTAAATGGAACGGCTGAATCTTCAATTTTAAGTATTCCGCTCAAATCTTTCTTGAAAACTATTTCAGTATTTCCCGCAGGTAGAGGATCTTTTTCGAGATTTTTTCCTGTACCTGTAAATACAATCATGTCGCTTGACTGTATGTTCCAGCTTCCTATTAGCATCGCTGTGCTATTCGTTTCGCCCGCATAAATTAAACCTGATAACATTAAGGCTGCAATTAGATACTTTTTCATTTTGTTCTCCTTGTCTTTAATAATTGAGATTATTATTACTAATATTATGATTTAAAAAAGCTGACTTTTTTCTGAAGATTTTCGGCCATAGCCGATAATTCTTCGGAGCTGCCCGCAATTTCTTCCGATGAAGATGCTACTTCCTGAGAGGTTTCTGATATGTCATTTACAGTTTTAACCATTTCTTCCATAGCAGTCCGCTGTTCCTGAGTTGCAGTTTGTATCATTCCTGCTCTTTGCTGTATATCAAGAAATTCAAATGATACTGAATTGTTGGTTTCTACTCCGCTTTCCATAAGTTTTGATACCACACTTGCCATGGTTTCCATTGATGAAATTCTTTCAATTATCAGATTGATCGTTGAGAAAATTTCCTCTGCGTTTTTTGTAAAATTGTTAATCTCCGTTTCATTATCGGAAATCAGAGTATCAATTCCGCTGATGCTTTCTGCTGTCTGATCGGCAAGTTTCGAAATTTCATCCGCTACGACTGCAAATCCTCTTCCGGATTCTCCCGCACGTGCCGCTTCTATCGCAGCGTTAAGTGAAAGCAGATTTATTTTATCCGATATCTCATTTATCATTCCGACAATGTTTTTCATTTCCTGTGATGATGTATTGATCTTTGTCATGTTTGCTGACATGCTGCCCAAAGAATTTTCAACCGCGTTAGTTACCTGCGTTATTTCGGCGGTCAGCGAACGTGTATTGTTCATCTGTTCGCTTATTTCATTCAGTTTTCTGTTGAGATTTTCAATTATTGATTGAAGATAATTTATCTTATCAAGCTGCTGGTCTGTCTGTGAATTGATATTATCCAGATTCGCCGAAATTTCTTCAATAGTAGCCGTTATTTCTTCTGTTGCCGCAGCCTGGGACTGTGAATTTTTAGAGGCTGAGTCTGCTGCTGCAGAAAGCTCTGTTGATGAAGAGGCAAGCTGTTGAGATGATGATTTAACTTCCTCGATGATTTCACGTATTCTGACGGCGAAATCATTATATGAACTGAGCATGGTCTCAATTTCGTCATTGCCTGTTATTGCGACAGTATGTGTAAGATCGCCGCTTTTAATCATAGCAAGATTGTTTTTGACTATGTTGACGCGTTTTGTCATTTTATTTGCAAAAGAATAAAGCAATAAGCTGCTCAAAACAATTACGATTAAAACAATAATGCTTAATTTTATTTCAATGCTTCTGATTTCTTTGTAAACATCGTCAATATAAATTCCTGTTCCAAAAATCCATTGCCATGGTTCGTATGAAAGAACAAATGATTCCTTGGGTACGATTAAATCCGGGTTTTCCTTTGAAGGCCATGCATATCTGACAAAACCCTGTTTCGTGGGAGAAGTGGCTTTTTCAAGAAATTCATCGAATATCTTCACTCCGTTTTTATCCTGAAAAGAAGATTGATCTTTGCCTTCCATCTGAGGATTCGCGGGATGAATAAGCATTATCTTTTGAAAATTATTTATCCAGACGTAGTCCGAAAGATCTTCACTATAGCGCATCGCACGAACGGTATGCATGGTGCGTGATTTTGCTTCTTCTTCAGTTATTATTCCGGAAAGAGAGAGCTTTCTGTAAGATTCCGCTATACCGACCGAAGTTTGAACTACGCTTTTGATTGTTTCTTTCTTTTTTTCAATTACAAATGATTCGACTTTTGGTAAAAGGTAGAAAAAAATTACTGCTGTGAATGAAAGAATTATAGCTATGCCGAGAAAAATTATTTTTTTCTTTATGGAGATATTGTTGGTGCCGAAACGCATTGGAATCCTCCGGTGCAAGCACTGATTTATAATTGGAAAAGAGATGATTTTCCTTGAAGTCAATTATATCATATTGGTAAAAAAAATAAAGAAAAAAAGGCTATAAAGTTATAAAGTTGACTTTTCTTGAAGACTCTTGCACCTTAAGTAACGCCGGAAGTAAATGAATTGAAAAAATAATACTAGTATTTTAAATTTTGAAGAGTTTTATCGGAGGCTGCTATGTTCGGTGAATTTCTTATCAGAAAAGGCAAAATCGGACCGGAAGAGCTTGAAAAAGGGCTTGCCACACAACGGGATTTGAATCTTCCTATCGGAGAGACGCTTGTTCAGTTCGGATTCATCGAAATGGGTGAACTTGACATGCTTGTTTCGGAATTTATAGCTCACAAAGCCGATGAGCTGATCGGTGATGATACTATTTGGGAAGAAAAATAATTATTGTGAATAAATTTTATCAATGCCTTATCTGCCTGCTGTGTCTTGCAATGGCTTCCGCATGCTCCAATGCAGACAGGAATCCGGATGATTTCGTGGTTCAGATTTCTGCAGATCCGGACACTATGAATCCTATTTTGTCGCAAGATTCAATATCTTCAAGCATCGCATCTTATATGTTTGATTCGCTTCTTGACCGTGACAAAGATACCCTTGAGATGATTCCGGAACTTGCGGAAAGGTATGAGATTTCCCGGGACGGTCTCGTTTACAGGTATTATCTTAGAAAAGACGCAAAATGGAGTGACGGGAGTCCGTTTACCGCTGATGATGTTGTGTTTTCATTTCAAACTATTATGAGCCCGAAAACAGCCTGCGCACATCTTAAAGTCTATTATGCGGATATTAAATCAGTTAAGGCTGTTACGCCGCATATCGTGGAATATGTTTTCTCAAAACGATATTTCAAAGCTCTTGAAGTTTCTTCTTCCATGCCTGTTCTTTCAAGGAAACAGTTCGGCGACGGAGCTGATTTTAATACTCATAAAGAAAACCGCTTGCCTATGGGTACTGGTCCGTACCTTTTAAAAAGATGGGATACAGGCCGCAGGCTGGTTCTTGTAAGAAACCCATATTATTATGGTGAGAAACCTCCTTTCTCGGAAATTATATTCAAAATTATTCCTGATAACAGCATTGCCTTTCAATTGCTCAAAAAGGGTGAAGTCGATATAATAAATCTTCGTCCGATTCAGTGGAAGCGTCAGACTGATTCTGAAAAATTTAATAAAAATTTTTATAAGATTAAATATTTTCAACCGAATTACAGGTATATAGCATGGAATCATAAGAAAGATTTTTTTGCAGATAAAGAAATGCGAAAGGCTCTAACGATGCTTATAAACCGCCAGCAGATAATCGACAAACTTCTTTTTGGTCAGGCTGTTGAAGTTACTGCTTCATTTTACGTTAAGGGCCCGGATTATGATTCGTCTTTACAGCCGTATCCTTATGATCCCGAAAAGGCAAAAAAGATTTTTGAATCGAAGGGCTGGAAGGATACCGACGGTGACGGAATACTTGATAAGAACGGTAAAAAGTTTTCTTTTTCGTTTATGTATGCCGCGCACAGCAAAATGAGTGAACGTTTTGCAACTATTATGAAAGAAGACTTTAAGAAAAGCGGAATTGAAGTCGGAATCGAAAGACTCGAATGGGGATCTTTTCTTAAAAGAGTGGACGAAAGAAACTTCGACGCGCTTATTCTCGGATGGAGTATGCCTTTTGAATCTGATCTTTACCAGGTCTGGCATTCGTCTCAGATAAAGGACGGCAGCAATCACATTTCTTATTCTAATCCCGAGCTCGACAGGCTCATCGAAACGGTAAGACTTGAGCTTGATTACAAAAAGCGCACAGAAATTTACCGAAAAATTCACCGCATAATGTATGAGGATCAGCCGTATACATTTCTTTTTTGTGAAGCAACACTTGTTGTTCTCAGCAGAAGATTTGATAATGTAAAAGTTCATAAGACAGGGCTGGATTACCGCGAATGGGTTATCAGACGTGATTAAATATATTTCAAGAAGACTTCTTCTGATGATTCCTACATTGATAGGAATTAGTTTTATAACATATTCTCTTGTCAGGCTTTCATCCGATAATTACAGCCGCAATATGTCTGAGAACATGAGTGAGCAGACAGCGGCCGGAAGAAACAGCGCAGTATATAAAGAAGAGATGAAGCTTTTCGGTCTTGATAAACCGATACCGATCGGTTATTTGAACTGGATAAAGAAAGCGGCTGTTCTCGATTTCGGCAATTCTCGTAAAGACGGAAGAAAGGTGACTCAGCGTATCGTTGAAGTTCTTCCGAATACTATAATGCTGAATCTTTATTCAGTATTTTTGATCTATATTTTTTCAGTTTGTGCAGGGCTTTATCTTGCGGTAAAGCGTGGAACAAAAATTGATCAAATATCATCCGTAGTTTTTTTTATTATTTACTCGATACCGACATTCTGGCTCGCGCTTACAATGCTTACTTTTTTTGCGGGCGGCGAGTATCTCAATTTGTTTCCGCTTGAAGGAATAATAACAAGCGGTTTTGAAGAGAAATCGGTAATTGAACGTTTTTTCAACATCGCATGGCATTTGACTCTGCCTGCAGTTTCGCTTTCAATTGGAGAAATTATTTTTCTGACTCAGTTTATCCGATCGAACACTCTTGAAGTGCTGAACAAACAGTTCATAATTTCAGCGCGGGCAAAAGGCCTGCCTGAAAAAAGAGTGATATTTGTACATGCGTTTAGAAATTCCATGATTCCGCTTGTTACAATGATAGGAATGCTCATTCCATCTCTTTTCGGAGGCAGTGTTATTATTGAATCGATATATTCACTGCCAGGTCTCGGTATGATGGTATTCGAAGCTTTTCTTTCACGTGATCTTCCTGTGATTATGGCAATTACCATGTTTTCCGCAGTTTTAACTTTGCTCGGAATATTGTTTTCAGATATTCTTTACAGTGTTGTAAATCCGAAAATTAGGGTCAGCTGATTATGAAAATTCCGTATAAAAAAATTCCGGTTTATTATGCCGTTGCTGTTTTGTTTTCTTTTGTTTTTGTTTCTATTTTCGCGCCCTTGATTGCGAACAGCCGGCCTCTTGTTTATGCCGATAAAGGAAAAATAATTTTTCCGGCTCTTTTTGATTATTCTGAATACAATAACTTTGATTTTAAAAATGCGCCGGGATTTAAGATATTTCCGCCGATTAAATATAACTATTCCGAGTACGATCTGGATTCGGTAGTTGCTCCGCCTTCAGCGGATCATTATTTCGGAACTGATGAACAGGGCCGTGATATCGCAGCGCGTATGATTTACGGAACACGGAACTCTTTTATCGTGAGTCTGATAGCTGTTATAATTTATCTTTCTATTGGAATTGTAGCGGGTTCTTTTGCCGGATATTTCGGCGGCATAGTTGATATCATTCTTTCAAGGATAATTGAAGTGGTGATATGTTTTCCTGTGCTTTTTTTTATTCTCGCATTAACGGCTATTTTTACTCCGGGCCTTATTACTATTATGGTTGTTATCGGTCTGACGGGATGGACATCAACGGCGAGAGTCGTCAGGGGTGAATTCTTTAAAATTAAAAACAGCGGCTATGTTCTTGCGGCGCGGGCGGCAGGAGCGGGCGATTTCAGAATTATATTCAGGCATATTCTCCCTAACGCGCTTCCTCCTGTAATAGTTATCGCGGTGTTCGGTCTAGCTTCAGCAGTTTTAATCGAATCTTCGCTGAGCTTTTTAGGTTTCGGAGTACAGCCTCCTTCTCCAAGCTGGGGTGATATTTTAAGTCAGTCGCGTGATTTTTTTGATTTTGCATGGTGGCTTATGTTTATCCCGGGCGGCGCAATATTTGCTGTAATAAGTTCGTATAATATACTCGGAAGACATCTTCAGAACCGTTATGAAAGCAATTCTCGTTAGTTTATTATTATTGTGCTCGTGCAGTACTTATCTATTTAATGATGAAACTGCCTTTGAGGAATTTCCATCGGAAAGCGACGTAGCCGGATGGAAAAAAACAGATATCAGTGAATTTTATACAGGTAAGGTTAAAGCGCGCAGAGCGGAATATGTTTCAATTAATAACGGATCTCACGTCAAATGCACTGTTTATTATTCTTCAAAAACAGGCAGTCTTATAAATCTGTTTTCCTTTCAGGATTCGTCATGTTTTATAAATAATTCTGAAATGATAGTTGTTTCGTCGTCAAAACATGCAAATATTTTATATTCAGGCAGAATGATTGAAATAAAATCTGAAGAAGATGATTCTGCGGTTGAAATATTTGAGAAATACTATTTATCAGATAAGAGAAAATCCGCCCTCCCGGAAATTTTAAATCTTTTTGACTTCAATCATAATGTGAGATACAATGAAGAGCCTTTGATTTTGGGAGGGAAACTTTCTGTTTATGAAGGTGTTCCGGCTTTTGAACAGGGTAGGCATTTTTTTGCAGCAGATGCAATGAGCCGGGATTCAGCAGATGCTGTGTCATCCTTTCTTTTAAAACGAAGTGATGTTTTAACTGAAAGCCTGAATGAATCGCGTGTGTTTTTCGTTAAGAAGGAAAAGAATTATGATGTTGTTTCCGTTAAAGGAAAGTTTATTTTCGGGTTTTATAACATTGAAAAAATTGACGAGGGGAAATTACTCATTGAAAAAACCGGTAAGTTTATAGATGAAAAAGGAAAATGATTCAAAGGATTTATTTTCTCTAAATAATCTTATGGATAGTCTTCATTCTGAATTTGAATTGAGACAGTCGCCGTTTCTTAATGTTCTTTTTCATAATATTGATTTGCTGATTTATAATTCCGACAAATGGTTTAAGGATGATGTGCCGCCGGAGTTTTCCGAAGTAATTAATTCACTCGTTCATCTTTCCGCGCTGTGTCTTGAGAAAATTGATTCTTTTATTGAGTATTCATCTGATAATCCACGTAACAGTTTTATTCCGGATGATATTATACGTTCAGTAGCGGGCTCCTTCCGCGAAATTTCCAAGGTTACATCTTTCTTGCTGGATTCCAAAGGAGATACTTCAATAAATGTTTCTCCGGTGCTTTTTAAAGATGCGTTAGTAAACTTATTTCTTGTTGTTTTTCCGTATATATCAGGGAAAACTGATGTTAAAGTTGCGATAAAAGGCGGTGTTTCAGAAGTTGATATATCATTTGCTTTTTGCGGGATTTCGCCGGACATGCCGGATCTCGGCAAAATGATGAAATTATTTTATACAGTCAAACATAAGGAAAGTTTCAGAATTCTTGCCGGGTTTAGTCTTCCTGTAGATAATTTCAGAAGAATAGGCGGCATTACCAAAATAGACAGAGAAGAGGATGATTTACT
The DNA here is from genome assembly GCA_022704645.1 of Spirochaetota bacterium. Classification (GTDB taxonomy): domain Bacteria; phylum Spirochaetota; class UBA4802; order UBA4802; family JAFGJZ01; genus JAKJGA01. The sequence goes on along the minus strand of JAKJGA010000015.1, from coordinate 13,704 downwards.
TATATCAATAAAGTTTTCATCGTCAGGCTTTATTGAAACTGTAGAAAACATCAGAAAAGATTATTCTAAATTAGAAAATCCTCAAAAAGAAGGTACTGTTTACGTATGTATCAGCGATAAGGTTGCTGAAATGTTTCTGCATGATAATCTATGCGATATCGGATATAATGTTGTTCCGGCAAAACCCGAAACTGTTACGGCGCTTGGTTTGATGCCTCAAGAAAGAGCATTGATTATTGATGCTAATTATTTGGTTACAGCCTTTGAATCTCCTGAAAAATTTTTCGCTTCAATTAAGTTTTCGAAAATTATCATAATAACAAAATCGGGTGACCGTTCAGATTATTTTATTCCGGATCATGCTGTGATTATAAAATATCCATTTGAGATAGAACAGATTTCTTCATTTATAGGATGATATGTACTTTATAATCGGCGATATACATGGTTGTGCTTCCAAACTTACAAAATTATACAACAAAATAAGCCCGCGTATAACCAGTGAAGATCATTTGATTTTTTTAGGCGATTATATTGATAGAGGAGAGGATTCATATGCTGTCCTTGAAATACTTTATCGGATAAGTCTATGTCACAGAACTCATTTCTTAACAGGAAATCATGAGAAGATGCTTTTTGATTATATTTCCGGAAAAGAAGATCCGGGAATGTATCATCTTAACGGCGGCGGCAAAACTATTGATTCTTATAAAAAAGCGCTGGGTTCATTTCATATACCTGAAGAGCACCGTACCATTCTTTTTAACCGTAATTATTATTATGAAACAGATTCGTTTTTTGCAGTTCATGCGGGAGTAGATCCCTGTTACGGAGAAAATTATTCTCTGACATCGCCTTATGATATGGTATGGATTCGCGAAAAATTCTATAATTCTGATTATTGCTTTAAAAAAACAATAATTTTCGCTCATACTCCGACTCAATATTTTAAAGTAAGATTGGGGGAGGTTTATACCGATTATAAAAGAAATATCATCGGAATTGATACCGCCGCTGTTTATGGAGGAAAGCTCACATGTTTAGTCTGGCCAAAAATGCAGTTTATACAATCATGATTCTATTTGTTTCTTTTTCGCTTTCGCGCGCAAAAGAAACGACCTATAAATTTCCGGCTGTTGTTGAAAAAATCCGAAGCGATAATGTCGCCGAATTGCTTTCAAAAGAAAATCTGACAAATGAAAAATATAAGATATATGCGGGAAATAATGAAATCGGTGAAATAGCGGTTGTTGATACGGTTAAGATTAATTCTTCAGGACAATTTTCTTTCAGAATTATCTGCCGTTATTCGGTTATTGAAGGAAAGGAAAACAGTTTCAGAGCAGGGAATAAAATTGCACTTGTTGAAGAAAAGGAAGTTGTTATAAAAACCTATGTTGATAAGTATCCGAAAGAAGATCCCGAATATAAAAAGCGCATAATAACATATCCTGACAACAGAGAAATGGTTTTTGTAAGTTCCGGCAGAATCCGTATCGGAAGTGATGACGGAGACAAAAATGAAAGTCCATCTCATATTGTTGTATTTGAAGAGTTTTATATTGATAAATATGAAGTTAGTAATTCGGATTATTATCTTTTTGTAAAAACAGTCGGTGAGAAATATCCGAAATCATGGAACGGTGAATATCCTGCCGATAAGGCTGATTTTCCCGTACTGGTGACTTATTATGAAGCAGAAAAGTATGCAAAATGGGCAGGTAAAACTCTGCCGACGGAAGAGAAATGGGAATACGCGGCAAATTACGTTTCTGAATCGACACAATATGTGGTTGCTGACGGTCTTATTCGTGAAGTGAGTAAAAGCGTTTTCCCATGGGGCGACAGATTTATCAAGGATTACTGCAATTCTGCTGATTTCTGGTCAGACAGAACGGAATTCAACGGAATGAAAAAAGGATATCTTCCTGTCCGTTATCTTGAAGATAAAAATATATCAGGATTCGGAGCTGTGAATATGAGCGGAAATGCCGCAGAGTGGACTTCAAGCTGGTATGATAAATATGAAAAGTCATTAAGCCGCGACAAACGTTACGGAAAACAAATGAAAGTTGTAAGGGGCGGCAGCTGGTTTAATAATGTCAGACGGCAGAGAATCTCCGCTCGTGACTGCGGCGGTATTCCTAGTCTGCATGATGATAATTCATTCGGTTTCAGGTGTATTAAAAAAGCAGGTATTACTGACATTTTAAAATAATACTTATTGTTGAGTTTTGTCAAAATAAAAGGCGATGAAGATTCATCGCCTTTTATTTTGTTTCTAAAATTATCAAAATCAATACGGTTTAATAAGTTTTCAAAGTGTTTTCATATGCCTGTGAAGCAGCTTTTCTGTTCATGCGGATTTCTTCGTTTGACGGATCGGATTCAACACCGAGATTAAATGCCCTTAGAGCTTCACGGTATTCAGCTTTTTTGAAATGAGCTTTTCCGATATTATTATAAGCATCTCCGGCGATTTTACCGTCATCGCTTGATTTTACGATAAGATAAAAAGTTTCGATGGCTCTATCGTATGCTCCTCGTTTGTAGTAAATAAGACCAAGTGCTGTAAGTGCATCCTTATCAGAAGGATTGAATTCTAGAGCCTTCTGAATGTATTCAAGACCTTTTGCAGCAGGTCTTTCCGGATTTTCTCTGTCGGTTTTATTTGATTCGATTATACCGAGATTGATGTAGGCTTTGATTGTCAGTTCGCGTGAAGTATTGAGCTCGACAACTTTGAGGTAGCGTTTCTCTGCGAAGTCAAGAATTCCTTTTTTGTTGTATATCGTTGCTATTGCAAACTGAGCTTCCGCAAGCATCGGCCATTTTTCTGTAATTTTTAAATATTCAGACTGAGCATCATCAAGATATCCGAGATCATATAAAAGATCAGCAAGCGCCATATGCGGCTTTGGATTGTCCGGATTAAGTCTTTTCGCATTCTGCCAGGCTTCCATTGCTTTTTCGTTTTCGCCTTTGTGTTTGTAGGCTATACCGAGATTGTAATAAGCCGCATCGTCTTTTGAATTGAGAGCAAGGGCTTTGTTGTAAGATTCAATGGATTCATCGAAGCGCTGGGCTTCATCAAAAATATTTCCCATATTGACGTAAGCGATGCGGGCATTTTCGCTCGCCGGTTCAAGTTCCGTTATTTTTTTGAATGCGTTAAGCGCTGCGTCAAGTTCTCCTTTGTTGTAAAGAAGTTCTCCGAGCCGCGCTAAAATTTTCGTGTTGCGTGCATTGTTCTGGAGAATTTTATTATAAACGTCAATTCCCTTGTCATATGCTTTCAGTGAAGTATATACCGCGCCGAGATTTTCAAGCATCTCATTGTCCTGAGAACCGAGTTCCTGGGCGCGCAGAAATTCGGCAAGCGCAGAATCGTTTTTCCCGCTTCTAAGATATACTATACCGAGATTGTAATGGTCAATCGCGTCATTCGGATTCATGTTGACTGCATTCTTTAGATACTGTTCCGCCAGCGCGTAGTCTCCGCGTTCGAGATAAATGATGCCGAGTTTAGAATGGGCGAGGTAGGCGATCTTTCCGCTTCTGTCGCTTTCAAGCGCTTTTTTGAAATATTCGATGGCAAGAGGTTCGTCGGCTTTTTTCAGATATGACTGCGCCACATTATAAAGAGCGGATGCGTTGCCGGGTTCATATTTCAGCGCTTCTTTATAAGCTTCAAGAGCTTCCGAATATTTGCGCATTTCATAATAAATATTGCCTTTCAGAAGGAGATTGTTTGCGTTTTCAGGCTGTATGTTGATAGCCTTGTTTACGCTGTCAAGCGCCTCGGCAAGCAGTTTCATCTTTCTGTAGGTTATCGCCATGTTTCTGTATGTTGAAGCGCTCAATTTGCTGTCTGAGTCGTACTTTAATGCGCGTTTATAGTAATCAATGGCTTTAGTGAAATTTCCGCGTTCGTCTTCAATTATTCCGAGGTATGTGAGAGCCTGGGCCTTATCCTTGCTTGAAGCGTCAGAATTTATAACTTCGCTGAATTCGTTTGCTGCGTCGTTGAAATAGCCCTTGCTGTAACTGTCGATTCCCCTGCGCAGATGAACATTTTCGCTGTCGGTGCCGGGAGTGTCCATCTTATCGCTTCTTGTGTAGGCTTCGTCTTTATCTTTTGCCCCGAATTCAATTTTAGAAAGAATGGATTCGTTTCCCTTTTTGTATTTAGTAATTAAAAAAATTGCTCCGCCGGTAATTATAAGAAGAAGCAGAGCGGCGGCAATAACCTGATATTTCTTTTTGGGATTGTTTCCCTGCTGAGGGAAATTGCTCTGGGGATTGTATTCATATTCCCTGTCTGCGGATAGGGTAAGTCTGTTTTTTCTTATTCCGTTCAAGTTTCCCTGCCTGTTAAGGCGGTTATTTCAGTTCAGACTTATGAACGGCATCTAGAATTCCGTTGATGAACTGAGCTGAGTTTTCACCGCCGTATATTTTGCCAAGCTCAATAGCTTCGTTGATAGTAACCGGAGCCGGAATCGTCTTAAGATGAACAAGCGCGTATATTGACAGTCTTAATATAGACTTATCGATAGACGCGATACGGTCAAATTTCCAGTTTTTCGCATATTTGACTATAAGGGCATCGACTTCTTCGATATTTTTTATAGTCCCGGATATCAATTCCTTAGCGAAATCGGAAATTTCAGCGGGAACCTCCTCTTCAATCCACCCAAGACCTGAAAGATCCTGTGATGTTTTTCCGACGGTGTCATACATGTAAAGCCCCTGAAGGGCTATTTCTCGTGATTTTCTTCTGTGACCCATTATTTAAGCTTCTTATAGAGATTGATCATTTCAATAACGGCCATACCAGCGTCAAATCCCTTGTTCCCGGCCTTTGTTCCGGCTCTTTCTATCGCCTGCTCTATATTATCGGTAGTAAGCACTCCGAAAATTACAGGAATATTAGAAGAAAAAGAAACCTGTGCAATGCCTTTTGACGCTTCGGCAGCAACATAATCGAAGTGAGGTGTTGAACCTCTGATTACAGCGCCGAGGCAGATTATTCCGTCAAATTTTCCGCTTTCAGCCGCGACTTTTGCAGCAGCAGCTATTTCAAAAGCTCCTGGAACTTTAATCAGTGTTATATCATCAAGAGATGCGCCGTTACGCGTAAGGCAATCAACCGCACCTCCTATCAGTTTTTCTGTAATAAAATCGTTGAACCTTGATGCGATAATGCCTACTTTTACGGCTTTTGCTTCAAAATTACCTTCAATGATTTTCATGGAAAACTCCTTGAAGGTAATCAAACTGATTTATGGACTTTTCAGTCAACATTTTTTCCGGCTTAAGAAGTGCGCTTTAGGAAATAATAGGTTTTTTGGATAAGCCGGATGAGTGTTTCTTATATTTCTGCAAATCTTCCATTTTTATTAAGCGGTCATTTTTATAAAAATTGATGAAATTAATCATTTTTGAGGATATATTTCTGATATTGTTGCAACCAAAGAAAAGTCTACTTGGTCTTTCAGTTGTTGAACAAAATTACGGAAGTGTATATGTTTTATATTAAAGTTGATTCCGAATTGTGCAAAGGCTGTTTGCTGTGTGTTTCGGAATGTCCCAAAGGGCTGATAAAGTCCGGAAATAATTTCAACAGCAAGGGCTGGCTTGTGGTGAGCGCCGAAGCTGAAGGCTGTACAGGATGCAGAAGATGCGTAACTGTATGCCCTGATCTTGCAATAAAATTGTACAGGGAGAACTGATTTGCGTAAATTAATAAAAGGAAATGAGGCGATGGCGGAGGGAGCTGTTATCGCAGGATGCAGGTATTATTTCGGTTATCCGATCACGCCGCAGAATGAAGTTCCGGCGTATATGTCCAAAAGGCTTCCGGAAGTCGGCGGAGTTTTCGTACAGGCGGAAAGCGAACTTGCATCGATAAACATGGTTTACGGCGCTTCTGCTGCCGGCGCCAGGGTGATGACAACCACTTCGAGCCCCGGATTCTCTCTTATGATGGAAGGTGTATCTTATCTCGCCGCATCGAGATTGCCGTGTGTTCTAGCAAATGTCCAGCGCGGCGGTCCGGGACTCGGCAATATCGCGCCGGCCCAGGGAGATTATTTTCAGGCGGTGAAGGGAGGCGGTCATGGAGATTACAAACTGATCGTGCTTGCTCCGGCATCTCCGCAGGAGATGATGGATCTGACCATTCTTGCGTTTGAACTTTCTGACAAATACCGTGTTCCTGCTTTGATTCTGTCTGACGGTATAATCGGTCAGATGATGGAAAGCGTCGATATTCCTGAAAAATATGTGCCTGGAAAAATCGATAAGCCTTGGGCGCTAACAGGCGCTAGAGGAAGAAGCAAAAATGTCGTCTGTTCACTTTTTCTTGATGAAAATGTGATGCAGAATCTGAATAACACATTGCAAAATACATATGAAGAGCTGAAGAAAAGCGAAGTGCGTTATGAGTCTTTTATGACTGATGATGCTGAAACAGTTGTTGTCGCTTTCGGCACGCCTTCACGAATTGCAAAAAATGCGGTATTACGCGCGAGAGCTGAAGGGTTTAAGGCGGGTCTATTGCGTCCGATAACACTCTATCCATTTCCTGAAAAAGTAATTTCTTCACTAATTGAAAATAATGCTAAGAATTTTCTCGTTACCGAAATGAATTCGGGGCAGATGCTTGAAGACGTTAAGCTTACAGTTTCCGGCAGAGCGGATGTACATTTTTATGGAACAACGGGCGGTGTAATAACAGACGAGGATGAAATGACGGATAGAATTATTGCATTATGCAAAGGAGGAAGCCGTGGCTGAAATTATTTTTGACAGGCCGAAGTCCATGACTCAGGCTCCTTTTCATTATTGTCCGGGTTGCGGTCATTCGGTTATACACCGTCTTATTTGCGAAGTAATAGATGAGCTCGATCTCCGCGAAAAGACAATTGCGGTAGCACCAGTCGGATGTGCCGTTCTAGCGTATGATTACTTTGATTTTGACGTTAGCGAAGCGGCGCACGGAAGGGCTGCAGCTGTTGCTACCGGTATAAAAAGAGTTCATCCGGATAAACTCGTTATAAGTTATCAGGGCGATGGAGACCTTGCTTCCATCGGCATGGCTGAAACAATTCATACCGCGAACAGAGGCGAAAAGATAACAGTAATATTTGTAAATAACACAAACTACGGAATGACGGGCGGCCAGATGGCTCCGACAACTTTGGTAGGTCAGGTTACTGCGACTACTCCTAAGGGAAGAAATCCTGAAACTGAAGGTTATCCTATCAGAATGGCTGAAATGATAGCATCATTGCAGGCAGTTAAATATTCAGTCAGAACTTCGGTTGCCGATTTCAAGGGAATTGTTCAGACAAAAAAGGCAATAAAGAAGGCGTTTGAGCTTCAGCTGAACGGAGGATATTCGTTTGTCGAAATTCTTTCTAACTGTTCTACTAACTGGGGAATGAATCCGGTTGATGCAAATAAACATATAGTTGAAAAAGTCGCGGAGTATTTTCCGCTCGGAACTTTTAAGGAATGACGGTAAAAGTATGACTCAAAAAATAATTATTTCAGGATTCGGCGGTCAGGGCGTTTTGTCAGCAGGTCTTTTAATTGCGGAATCAGCGGTAGAAGAAGGCTGGAATGCTACATTCTTTCCTTCTTATGGGGCAGAGATGAGAGGCGGAACAGCGAACTGCCATGTGATTATTTCTGATTCGGAAATAGCTTCACCGATCATCAAATGCGCCGACACTCTTATTGCACTTAATTCTCCGTCAGTCGATAAATTTCTTCCTTTTCTCAAAAATGACGGACTTCTTCTTGTGAACAGTTCGGTTGTTTCAGGTAATCTTGAAGCAGGCGCAAGAAAAGTAGTCGAGCTTCCGCTTGATTCGCTTGCTCTTGAAAAGCTTGGAAATTCCAAGTCGGCAAATGTCATCATAATCGGCGCGTTTGCAAAACTAACTAATGTTCTGAAGCCTGAAAAAATAAAATCGGCTATAGAAAAGAAATTCGCATCAAAGGGCGGAAAGATTATTGATATGAATCTCCGCGCCCTTGAATTAGGAGCGGTTTCCGTTTAAAAGATGAACGAGTTTTTCAGATTTTTCTTTCAGCGCGGGATAATTGCGGTTATCAATTATTTCATGGCTTATAAGCTGGCTTCCGAATCCGAGTGCGGCCGCTCCTGCGTCCATCCATAAGTCGATTGATTCTGAAGCCGGTTTAACACCGCCGGTTACTATAAAAGAAAGATTCGGAAGAGGAGCTTTTACAGCCTTAATGAAATTCGGAGTAAGAACTTCTCCCGGAAAAAGTTTTAGAAGAGTGCATCCGCGTTTCATTGCGTTGACAGCTTCTGTAACAGTCATAATTCCCGGAATATAAAGAACATCATTTTTAAATGCTAAAGAAGCTGTTTTTTCGCAAAAATTCGGTCCCATGAGAAAATCGGCTCCGGCATTAATGAAAGGTTTTGCGTCATGTTCATCAATAATTGTTCCTGCTCCGATATAAATGTCGCCGAACTGACTTTTAAGCCTGCTGCAGATTTTTGAAAAAACAGAAAGAGCGTTTTCTCCTCGGTTAGTGAATTCAATTACTTTGAAGCCAGCATGATAAAGCGTCTGTGCAATTTCCATTGATTCTTCTTCATCTTTACAGTAAAAAAGAGGAACTCCTTTTATTGCATAGATTGCCTCTGCAACAGCCTTGCATTTTTTTGAATTGTTAAACGATTCCGTGAAGTTCATCTTTTCCACCTCTGTTCATGAGATATTTGATTACGCTTTTAAGATCGTCATCATTATAGCATACATCATATACTGCCTTGCTTATAGGCATTTCAACTCCATGTTTTTGGGCAAGTTCGACGGCCGGTTTTACTGTGACGTAGCCTTCCGCAACGGCGCTCTGGTGAGATATTATCTCGGAAGCTTTTTCTCCAAGAGCGATTCTTTTGCCGAGAGTTCTGTTTCTTGAAAGGTCGCCTGTGCAGGTAAGGATTAAATCGCCGACTCCGGCAAGACCCAAAAACGTTAACGGGTTTGCTCCCATTGCTATACCGAGACGGGTCATTTCAGCTAGTCCTCTTGTCATCAGAGAAGCTCTAGCGCTTGCTCCGAGATTCAGCGCATCGCAGGCTCCGCATGCCACAGCAATGATATTTTTCAGCGCGCCGCCGAGTTCTGTGCCGATTACATCGTCCTGAGCGTAAATTCTGATAGTTTCCGAGTGAAGAATATCCTGAATTTTCCGTGCAGTTTCAATGTTATGCGAAGCACATGCAAGATCGGTAGGCAGACCGGATGCAACATCTTTTGCAAATGAAGGTCCGGAAATATATGCCAGACGGTCTTTATGTTCTGAAAGAGTTTCTTCAAGTATTTCGCTCATAAGTTTAAGTGAGCCGGTTTCAATTCCTTTTGCCGCTGAAAGAATATAAGTATTATTCGTAATGAAAGGGGCAATTAGAGCTGATGTTTTTCTTATATGAGATGAAGGAGAAACCAGAATAATGAGATCCGATGAGCTGATGGCTTCTGCCGGATCATTTGTAAAAACAACTGAAGGTTCAACTTTGTATCCCGGAAGATAAAGCGAGTTTTCACCTTTTTCTGCAACTATTGACGGAAGTTCTTTTTCAAAGCACCAGACTGCAACGTCATGGCCTAATTTTTTTGAGTAAATCGCGAGAGCCGTTCCGAAAGCACCTGCTCCGACAACCGATATTTTCACTTTCAAGTACCCCTTGGTTTTGAGAATATGCGATCAGCCGCATTTTTTCATGAAAAAGCAATATGCGGTGATGTCAAGAGAATTTGACTGTTTGAATAGGGCTATGACCGCTCTATTCCGGTTATCAATTAATATTATTTCATCAATTCTGTGTACAAATATACCGTCAAATAGTGAATAACTTTCCTTGACATGTCGGGATTATGTGCTTACATTAGCTTGTAAGAAAGAACCTTTGCGGTTTTTTCAAATAAAAAAAAAGGTAAAAAGAATGATAAACAATGGAATGTTTGCCGCTGTTCACTATACGGGCAAACTTGCGGGCGGAGAAATTTTTGACAGCTCCGAAAACGGGGATCCGCTTGAATTTGAAATCGGGACAGAATCCGTTATACCCGAATTTGAAAAGCAGATAGTTGCGATGAACATAGGTGAAGAAAAGGAATTTCTTGTTAAATCCGCAGATGCTTACGGAGAGTACAGTGATACTTATATTGAAAAAGTTCCTTTGTCGGAAATGAAGAATTTTCTTGAACCTCAGGAAGGACTTGTTATAGAAGTTATGATGCCTGATGGTATGCATCATCCGGCAAAAATAAAATCAGTTACAGAATCAGATGTTGAACTCGATTTCAATCATCCTCTTGCGGGAAAAGATCTGATGTTTAAGGTTAAACTTGTTGAAGTTAATTCTGAAGCAAAATATAATCTTTCTGAAGACTCCTGCGGAGACGATTGCGATTGCGATTGCGGTGATGACTGCGACTGTGATGACGATAAAGATAAAAAAAGCGGCGGATGCAATTGCGGATGCGGACATTAAAAAAGCGGGCTTTCAGCTCGCTTTTTTAAACTTTTCCTTTAACGGAGTCAGCAGTTGTTCGGCTTTTTTGTTCTCGCCGTTAAATATATAAAGCATTGAAAGGTGAGTGTAATCTCCGATTGAGCTGTCTCCTTTCATCATTTTCTTTTCGAGATCCTTTATTTTGAGTTTGATGTCTCCGATTTCCTTTATTTTATTTTCATAAGTCATTGATTTGATGTAATCCTTGAATTTTGAATATTCAGGAGAAAGGTGCATCGCTTCTGAAAGAAGTTCGGCTGCTTCCATATAATTTCCCAAATGATACATGCAGAAACCGTAATATTTTTTTACAAATGCTTTATCGTCTGCTATGTCTTTTATTTTGTCGAGACACTCGATGACCTTATTGTATTCTTTTTTATCATATAGTATGGAAGATAGAAGATAATTTGCTTTTAAATGACGGAAATCCAACTCGATTACTCTTTTCAGGTGTGCTTCGGCTGAAGGTATGTTTTTTGTTCTATGATATGCAAGGGCGGTATAGAAATGACCTTCAGTAAAAGACTGATCCATATTGAGGGATTCTGTGAAAAGAGAGAGTGCCTGCTGAAAATTGGCTGAATTATAATATTCTACTCCGAGATTCAATAGAACGCGGTTGTCTCTTTTGATTGCAAGTGCTTCGAGATAGGTTTTTATTGCTTTGTTTCTTTCACCGAGTTTTGAATATGTTTCTCCCAGATTGTTGAAAGCTTCCAGAAATTTAGGGTGGATTTTTATTGCCTGAAGATAGAAGTCAAGAGCCGCTTTCAGCTCTCCCTTGTTTGACAGCTCAAGCGCTTTGTTGTAGACCGAAACGGCATCAGCCGGTACAGAATTTGAAGTTCTCATGAAATACCTCTTGATGGGGCAAATCTATAAAACCGGAAACATGTCATGGTTTTATAGAATCCCGCATTAAGATTTTCGGAATAATTTAAGAATTCCCTTAACTTTTATAATTCCTTCTTTTTAAATTCGCCGAGCTTTTGTCCAACCCGCACACGCTGATTTTGTCTTAGAATATGCCAGTTTATCATATCCTTTTCGAATAGCATTATAACTGTAGAACCGAGATGGAAAGCTCCGATTTCATCTCCGCGTGACAGCTGCGGCTGAAATGCAGAGTTGTAAAAGTTTTCGCGTTTTTTCCTAAAAGCTGTTTTGTTTGTTTCAAAATCGTCGTATGAAAGAGAAATTCTTCCTACATTCATTGCTCCGACTTTTATTACAGCGCATTTACCGTGTGACGTCTGTATAAAAGTAATCATTCTTTCATTTTTGCAGAAAAGACGATTAACGCCTTCTGTCATGAATTCAGCTACCGGAAACAGTTTACCGGGGATATAGAGATAACCCATTACGTCTCCGTCAACAGGGGAGTGAATTCTGTGATAATCGGAAGGTGAAAGATAGAGAGTTAAAAATGATCCGTCTATAAAGAAATGATGCATGTGATTCGGAATTATATCAGCCAGAAGGTAGTCAATGTTTTTTGCCTGCAGAACCCTTGTTCCGGTCACGGGTCCGAATTCTGCAATAACAGCATCGACCGGAGAAACAACGGCATTAGAAGTTTTGTCAATATTGTGGACGCCCGGTTTGAGTTTTCGTGTAAAAAACTCATCCATGGTTTTAAAGCCTTTTTCAGGGATAAGAGCTTCATTGAGGTTGATTTTAAAGCGGTTTACGAACCAGTTAAGCATTAAGTGCGCGGATAATCTGGTGCGCGCGAAATAACCGAAAATTCGGGAAAGAAAAGCTTTTGGTATTATGTGGAAAAAGAAAATCAGAAAACCGTTCATAAACACCTTCCATTGCTATCTTATTTAATTAATGAACAGACGTGTCAAGAATAATTGAATGAAGCTGAATTAGAAATTGAATTGACTGATTTTGCGCACTATACTTAGTATTGAAAGGTAATTATTTTTCATTTATTATGTTCGTGATGACTGGAGTGTTGAATGCTGATTGAGCTTTGGGGTGTGCGCGGGTCGCTTCCTACTCCTCTGACAACAGGGGAATATCGTGAAAAACTCAAAAAAGTTCTGAGTCTTGCCGCTAAAGAGGATATTTCCTCTGATACAGGTATTGAGAGCTTTATAAATTCGCTTCCTTTGGATTTATCTAACATTTTCGGCGGAAACACCACCTGTGTTTCAGTCACTTCTGATTCAGGTGATATCTGCATACTGGATTGCGGAACAGGCCTCCGTCCTCTCGGCGACAAACTGATTAAAGATGAAAAATTCATGAAAGGTGCGGATATTTCATTTTTTATCACTCACACACACTGGGACCATATTCAGGGATTCCCTTTCTTTAAACCTGCATGGATGCCAGGCAATATAATACATTTCTATTCACCTGTCGCTGATATGCAGAGCCGTTTTGAATATCAGCATGATTACAGATTTTTTCCGCGTAAACTGGAAGAAATGGGTTCGCAGAAAAATTTTATACGGATAACTCCATTACAGGAAATTAAAATAGGGAATATGACGGTTGACTGCATACCGCTTCGTCATCCAGGGGGAAGTTTTGCATACCGCTTCAGAGAAAACGGTAAGACTTTCATTTTTGCTACTGATGCCGAATTTACCGGAGAGTATCTTGAGTCTTTGAATGTTGAAAATAAGCATTTCTTTGATAATTCTGAAATTCTCATGATAGACTCACAGTATTCTCTCGACGATTCATTTATGAAATTTGACTGGGGTCATACTTCTTATACTATGGCTGTGAACTGTGCTCTCAGATGGAATGTTTCAAAATTGATACTTACTCATCATGACCCCTCATATTCGGATTCTCAAATTGCTTCAAATCTTTTTGAAGCTGTGGAGCATCGTAATGTTTCGAACTCCGATAAGCCCGAAATTTTTACGGCTACAGAAGGAATGCAGTTCGAACTTTAATGATTTCTCTCGGTTCCATATCATTAGAAAACCCTCTTGTTTTAGCTCCTCTGGCGGGATATACTGATCTTCCTTTCCGGGAGATATGTTCTTCGCATGGAGCTTCTCTTGTTTATACGGAACTTTTAAGCGCTGAAGCGATTACACGAAGACACCCCAAGACTCTTCAGATGATGAAAATTTCCGATAAAGAGCGGCCGGTTATCATTC
>JAKJGA010000139.1 GCA_022704645.1 Spirochaetota bacterium | reverse complement strand
GAATCGTGAACTATCAAAGCCTTCATCGGTTCACCTTTCTTGAAATAGCCGAATTAATAATTTTCGATATAAGTTCATTATACGAAATGCTGTTCATACGGCAAATAATCGGAAGATCAGAATCATCAGGATTCAGTCCGGCAAGCGGATTCACCTCAATGAAATTCGGTCTGCCTGACGCATCGCATCTTATATCAATGCGTCCTCCGTCACGGCACTCCAATGCCCGCCAAGCATCGAGAGCAAGCGAATAAACTTGATGTTCGATAGGACCTTTTATGAGTGAATATCTTATATTGCTTTTATAATTAGCTTTGTTCTCATAGGAATATGATTCTTCCACACCCTTTTCAAAAAGAATTTCCATTCCGCCGATAACCTCAGCATTTTTACCTGTACCGGTTATGCCGACAGTAAATTCCCTTCCCGGAAGATATTCTTCAACAAGTACCGGCTGATTAAACTTTTCAAGAAGAAACGCAACCGCGCTTTCAAGCTGTTCCCTGTCTTCAATAAAAGAAGCCGAACCAATCCCTTTACCCGTACCTTCCGCAACAGGTTTAGCAAACAGCGGATAATGAAGGTGCATTTTTTCAAGATCTGTTATATCATAAACGCAGATAAAATCTGCCGTCGGAATACGCGAATCACGTATAACTTTTTTGGTAAGCGCTTTATGAAGCGTTAGAGCCAGAATAACGGTATCTGAAAAAACATAATCCACGCGGTAAGCGTCAAGAAGAGCCGGAATCTGAGCTTCCCGTCCAGCGCCGTACATTCCTTCAGCAATATTAAAAACCATGTCGGCAGTTTTTCCGGCTGAAAGAAATTCAACCAGTGCAAATATATTTCCTATGCGTTCGGTTTTAAAACCTGCCGCTTTAATGGCCGATTCTATCGCATATATAGTATCCTCTTTATCAAACTCAGCCGTCTCTTCATCGCTGTATCCGAGCTTGCGGTAATCATCCCTGAGGTCATAAGTTAATCCGAATTTCATCACAACTCCAAACAATAAGTATTACGATACTTCAAGCGCGTATTAATTCTTCAAGCTAATTTTAAAACTCTCTTGACTTTTATATTCAAACGGATATTTTTCAAAGAGGGTTATCCAAATGCTTAAAAATCTGCTCTCACCCGAAGACTGCAGCAAATGCCCTGACAAATGCTGCAAATTTACAGATCCGTCGCATTTGCCCATTCTTACAGAAACAGAATTTGAAACCATTCGAAAAGACGGAATTACATATAATCGGAAAGGAAATCTCTTTCAATTAAAATCTTCTGACAAAAATTCTGAAGGCAAAACGGTTTGCCCGTTCTTAATAGAAGATAAAGGATGTGAACTCAAACATCATCCGTTTGAATGCGCCATCTGGCCTTTTTACGTAATGCGTTTTGCCGGCAAAGTCGTAATTGCCGTTTCTCCCAACTGTCCGGCGGTCAATAGAAAATGCTTTGAAGACATTCAAAAAACCGTAAACGACGGTCTTTCCGACTGCATACTCGGAATGATTAAAGAATATCCCGGATTGATTGAAGATTATTATGACAACGCAGTTATAATAAAAGTAATCGGTGAAGAAACCGTAACTGAAGGAAAGAAAATATTTCTTCCTAAAGAATAAAATAATTCCATCATCAACTTTTACTTTTTCACAATACCGATGTTATCAATATCATTATCATCAATTTCATCAGAATAAACATCAAGAAACGGCTGCTCTTTTTTAATTCTTTCTTCAATGCTCATTCTGCCAACAGCATCCTCTCCGTATTTATTGAGAAAATCTCTCCGGCCTAATTGATGAATCAATTCATCAATAAAACACATATCATCATAATTAGAAATGTAATCAGTCAATTCATCTTCAAAAGCTTTAGTTGCATAATAACATCCGTCTTCTTTAGATTTTTCGATACAGTTATCAAGCTGAAAATCCTTATAAAACGAATAGATATACTGCTCAATCTCATCAAACTCTTTTACTCTTTCATCATAATCCCGCGGTCCGTTGACCATAAACTCGCCTAAAAAAACAAGCTTCAAAAGACTCCGGTATTGCTTATTCGTCAGATTAATTTTCATAAAATTCTTCACTCCAAAATCATAAGGTTACATAGAACAATATTGTTTTTCAATATCAAATTTTTTTTAATAAAGTTAGCACAAACATCACAATACTGCAAATATAAAAGACAATAGATATATTATTATTGATTTGTCCATTAGTTTTGATATAATCATAAAGCATAAATCTCATTAAAAGGATAGATTATGTCAGAGCGGATTAATCAGAAGCCGGCAAAGTTTTTTTCAAAGATATCGCTCCAGAACAGCATAATTATCAGCAGCACAATTTCTGTCATGATTCCCTTTGCATTTGCAGCAGTTTTTCTATACAATAAACTTTCGAATGATCTCGTAAACCAGAGCAAAGAAAAATCAGCACTCATCGCAAACGATCTGGCGACATTGGTCGACAACACACTCTCAAGCGAACTAAAAATAATATCCGCAATTGCCGCCGACAAACATATCGTCAATGAACTTTATTCAGGAGAATATGCCGAACTTGAAGAGAATCTTTCATCAATGTTTAAAGAAATGGGGCATGATTATATTTCTTTTTTCATTACCGACGAAAACGGAGTTATAAAAGTCGATTTACCCGAAGGAGTACGTATCGGCCTCAATCTTTCAGATAGAAATTATTTTACAGCCTCAAAACAGGGTAAGGCGAATGTAAGCGATCCGATATTTATACGCGGTCCTTCGAGCTCAAGGTGGACGGGTATTCCGATGCTGATTACCGCCGCTCCCATAAAACACAACAATGAATTTATAGGTATGATTGCAATAACGCATGAACTCAACACAATCAGTTCAAAAATGAAAACAATAAAGCTCGGTAAAACCGGATATGCTTATATAATCAATACCGACGGAATGGCTATAATTCATCCTAATCAGGAATTAGTGATGACAGCTAATATAAACAACGAACCGGGCATGAAACATATTTCGAAATGGCTGAAAGACATGAAACCGCTCGCCGGAAATTACTCATTCCGTGGCAAAGAGAAAATTGCAGGCTTCGCTCCTCTGAAAACTAAAAACTGGTTTATAATTTTCACACAAGACCGCGATGAAATAATGAAGCCGGTGAATGAAATGCTGAAAAGCATTATGATTATCGCTCTATTTTTTATAGTGATAGTAATTATTTCTATAATTCTTTTTTCAAAAAGGATCAGCTCTCCCGTCGAAAAGTTTGTCAGCATACTCCGTCAGTTTATTATCCACACCAATGAATTTGTTCTCGGTATAGGCTCCGACAAAAAAATAATTTTCGCAAATCCTTCGGCGGCAGATTTCTGCGGAAAGACCATCAGCGAACTTATCGGCACAGACCCGGTATTTGCCGGAGTAACCAATACCACTAAAGAGGAAATATGGCAGAAGCTTGACAGCGGAGTGTTATGGACAGGAAAGATTAGTCAGAAAAAAAATGAGCATGACGATACAATTTTTGAAATAACAATCATACCGGTTAAAGATAATAAAGGTATTGTATTCGGATACCTCGAATTCGGAAGAGATATTACCAATGATATAATTCAGGAAAAACGCATAAATCAGGCTCAAAAGATCGAAGCAATCGGAACACTCGCAGGCGGAATTGCTCATGACTTTAACAATATTCTGACAGGTATTTATGGATTTATTGATTTAACTCTTCTTACACTTGATAAACCTGATGAAGCAAAAAAATATCTGCAGGAACTCGAGAAAGCCGCAAAACGTGCAGGAGATCTTGTAAGACAAATACTTACATTCAGCCGTCATACAAAATCCGAGTTGCGCGCAATTATACCGAAATCAATCGCAGAAGAAGTAATTAAACTTATTCGCGCTACAACGCCTGCGGAAATTTCTATTGAAACTAAGCTTGAAAGCGAAACAGCAATTATGGCTGATCCGATCCAGATTCATCAGGTAATGGTAAACCTCTGTACTAATGCAATACATGCCATAGGAAACAGCCACGGAATAATCAAAATAGAAATTGATGACATAATTATAGACAGACTCTTTGCGGAAAATCATCCCGGCTGCAATCCCGGCAAACATGTTATTATAAGCATTTCCGACAGCGGATGCGGAATTCCACCCGAAATTCTGGATCATATATTCGATCCTTTTTTTACAACAAAAACAAACGGAAAAGGAACCGGACTCGGATTATCAGTTGCGCATGGAATAATTCATAGTATCGGCGGAATAATAACCGTCTATAGCGAACCAGGCAAAGGTACGGTATTCAACATTATCATCCCGGCAGCCGCCAATGCTTTAAAAGAATCCGAATCTAATGAAAACGCCCTGCTCCCCGGTACTGAAAGAATTATGTTGGTAGATGATGAGCACGCAATCGTCAAATCATTGTCGAGCATTTTAAGAAGTGCCGGATACAGAATTACTGAATTTACAGACAGCATGCAGGCAGCTGATAATTTTAAAAATAATTATCGAGATTACGATATTGTTATAACCGACAATTCAATGCCGAAACTTACCGGAACTGATTTAGCAAAAGAAATCAAACGGTACAATCCGGAAATTCCCGTAATTCTCATGTCCGGCTTTGTAAACAAAAACATAGAAAACAGCGTAAAAGAACTCGGCGTTGACTTGATAGTAAACAAACCGATCAGCGCGGTCAAACTGACGGAATTGATACGAAGATTTTTTGATAAAGTTGAGGCTAATAGATAAATAGTCTTTAAGTCTTTTATGGACGGAATAGAAATTGATGATTCGATTTAAAGCAGATGCTTAATTTTTATTTCCAGAGAAATGTTTCAGTTGAATACTGTCATTGT
>JAKJGA010000138.1 GCA_022704645.1 Spirochaetota bacterium | reverse complement strand
TAACTATTATGCGTTCGACATCATCTTCCGGCGAAAAGAAAACATTGAGATCGGTGTTTCCGATTTTGTCATAATATTTGTCCTTGCCTTTTATTCCGAGTATAGTGCTGTCTTTTTTATTTCCGAATATTCCGTCAGAAAACATCTCTTCAAATTCTTCAGAATAAACCGCCGCAAGATTATCGGATTCGAAAACAATCGCGTTATTGTTATTTTTAAAGGTGCAGTTATCAGTGAAATTATAGGAACCCGTCCAAACTCGTTTCGAATCCGATACAGCAAACTTATTGTGCATAAAAGGCTTGCGCTTGTCAGAAACTATTTCTATTCCTTCCGATGCGAGTTTTTTGACGGCAGAAGTTCCCAGATTGTCATAATCAGTTACAATTCTAACTATAACTCCTTTTTTCTTTGCGGCAATTAGCGCGTCTGCAACACGCATATTATCAAGATCAAATACCGCGATATCAATCGTCTTTTCACTCGCTTTTATGAATGAACAGAGTTCATTTAATATAACCGATTCTTTTTGTCCGGGTGTCGTAAAATATACATTTATGTCCGAAGAAAAAAGCGCTGTTGAAATTACTATCGATAAGAATAAAACGAATGCCCTCATTTAGAAATTTCCTCTCTGCGGTCAATTATCATCTGTTCAATTTCATCCATCTTTTCGTCAGTTCCGTTTTCATCATAAACGCTTCGGGCCTTGGCAAGAAGCGTCTTGTACGAAGACAATGCCTGTGAGTTTTCTGCTGTCGAAATGCGCCGCTGAACTTCTTCAAGATTCTTGTCAACAACGCTCGCATAAAACGCAAAGTCATTCTCAAGGTCTGCGAGCTGGTTTTTTATCTTCGAAAGTTCATCGCTTGAATTTTTAAGCATCGTACGGATGAATGTCAGAATATACCCGGCATCGACGCTCGAAAGATCAAAATCGAGAAGGAGCTGTTTTACTCTTGCAACTGCCGAATTTCTAAGATGAATCCGCGCCAAAAAAACCGGATTCTGAGAAAGCATGTTGATGTTTATATCAGAAAATTCATCAGCAAGACGCCTCTTATCTTCCGGTGTTTCTTCAATTTCAGGTTTTTGTGTCTCATCCATTATATTGATAATCACAGCAGAAGGACACCGGTTTTTTGCGACCACAAGATCATTTTCGGGCACATTATTATCGATTACGATATAATCGGGTTTCAAACCCGAATCAATTTCTTTTACCAGAGTAATCAACTGTTCATGAAAAACTGCCTTCACAGGCATAATATCTATTTCTTCATCCGTATCAATCATCAGATAACGGTTTTCATCCTGACCGTAGACGGTATAAGGAATGATAATCTTTCCGCGCGACACCTTGTATAAATTATATTCTCCGAGTGCACGCGATTTTACCGAAAAATCATTTCCGAAAAACGCAACAACCGGAATACGGTGAACAACCTGAGCAGACTGCCTGTCAGAATAAACAGATGAACCCTTCTGGTCAAATACCAGAAAATTGAGCTTTTTCTGAACTATTTTCAGGGTAAAACCCTTGGGAGTCCTTTCTTCAAGATAATTGACTATCAACACCGTCCTCCGATTTCATAATTACTCTTTTATCCTTTCAAGTCAAACGATTTTGACTCAGTTATGCGTCAAAAAACCGTGTCGTCGATAAAAATCTTGACAGTCAGCATATTTAAGTTAAGTAAATATGATTCATTCTAACTGGAGAAAATAATGCTGATTAATATATCCCGAAAAAGATTCATAACGCCGAAATCAATATCAGCGTCATCGTGCGACCCGGCTTATTCATCGTCAATTAAAACAGGAAAATGGAAATCGGCATCACTTTCAAAACCCGAAAACGAATTTCTCCTTTTTGAATTCGAATCTGAACTCTTTTTCAGCTATATAGAAATCAGTTCAAACCCCGCCAGAAAGGGAGCTTTTCCTGAAGATTTCAGAATAGACGTAAGCTCAGACGGAAAAGAATGGTCAGTGCTTCACAGCGAAACAGCATATGTTTCGCAATCGGATGTTTTTGCAATAAATCTGCCGCTTGTCAGCGCCCGTTTCGCGAGAATTTTTATAACAAAATGCCGTCAGACTGACTCTAGTTTTTTTGCCGAATTCGAACGCGTTCTATTCGGAATTTCTGGCATCAGCCATTCAGGCGGATGCAAAGATATTTCTCACGAAAGAAGAAAAGAATTTCTTTTTGACGGCAAAGCAGATACATTTTTTGAATCCGAACATTTTCAGTCCGCCGAAAAAATACTTATGACATTTGATCTCGGGTTTTGTTATCCGCTCTCTGCAATATCATTAAAAGCTCCGGAAACAACTGCCATAGGTTTTCCTTCTGATTTTTCAATTGAAGTAAGCCCAGACAAAAAACTGTTCACTTATGCCTGCGGACAGAAACATTTTTCGGCAGAAGCCGGCGGAAGTTATTCATTTTCTTTCGACACATTAAACGCAAGATATATCAGATTTGAAACAGAAGCAGTCAGTCTCGACGATAAAGATTTTGCTATAAGAATTGCCGAGATGGATTTTTTTGCATCTCCTATGGAAAGAACGCATTCTCATGCAGGCCTCACTCCTCCATACGCTTCGGTGTTTCTGCCTGGTGTAGTAAGAATGGCTAAAGACGGAGAAGTTTCCGACTCAGCAGTTGTAAGATCAGATGACCGCCGGCTGAAAGATGCATCCAATCTTTTCAAGGGCATAGTGATTTTCGCAAATAATGGTGAATCAAAAGAATTTACCGCAGTTCAGGCAAGCGACAACAGATTAAAACCCGCGACAGAATCATCTAACGGGACCGTGCGACTTGCTTATGATAGAGAACAGAATCCGAAATGCGCGGTTCAGGGTTCGGACTCAAGACTTAGAGAAGCTACCGAACAGAGTTTCGGTATCGTGAGAATATGCCCCGACGGCGAGGCGGCAGACCTCGGTGTAGTAAGAGGA
Source organism: Spirochaetota bacterium (assembly GCA_022704645.1). Taxonomy (GTDB): domain Bacteria; phylum Spirochaetota; class UBA4802; order UBA4802; family JAFGJZ01; genus JAKJGA01. The sequence goes on along the minus strand of JAKJGA010000138.1, from coordinate 1,955 downwards.
AATGACAAAAGACTCAAACTCGCTACTGAAAAAACATACGGTATAACAAGACTTGCCGAAGACGGATCAAGCGAACGCGGTTTTGCCGTACAGGGAAATGATAAGAGACTTAAAGACGCTTCAGTCTTTGCAAAAGGTATAGTTCAATTCGCTGCGAACGGCGCAAGTGAAGCAGACAGAGTTGTTTCAGCCGACGACAGAAGACTTAAGGATGCGACAACCAAATCCAAGGGAATCGTGATGCTTTCGGTAGACGGAGCAAGCGAACCTGAAACAGTTGTTCAGGCTAACGACTCAAGACTCAAACCGGCAACAACCGCATCAAAAGGAATAGTAGAACTTGCCGAGAACGGCGAAACAAAGCCGGGAACAGCTGTCCAGTCTGATGACAAACGGCTACTTGATGCTTCCGAAAAGAATAAAGGTATAATGATTTTTGCTTCCGACGGTGAAAGTTCTCAAATGAAAGCCGTTCAGGGATCGGACAAAAGACTCAAAGACGCGACCACTCTTTCAAAGGGAATAGTTGAACTTGCTGAAGACGGTGAAGACGCACCTAATGTAGCAGTTCAGGGAAATGATAAAAGAATCAAGGATGCAACTATATTATCCAAAGGAATTATGAGATTCGCTGACGACGGTGAAGTTTCTGCAATGGCAGCGCTTCAGTCAAGCGACCGCAGACTCCGCGACGCAAATGAAAAAGAAAAAGGTATTCTCCGCTTTTCTGCAAACGGCGAATCAGCTCCTTTTTCTGCTGTTCAGTCAAATGATGACAGACTTAAACCTGCCGCAGTCGGAAGAAAAGGTATATCTGCTCTTTGTCCTGACGGAGAAGAGACTCCGGGAACAGTTGTTCAGGGGAATGATAAGAGACTGCGTCATGCCGATAATTTAAACCACGGTATCGTCCGCTTTGCGTCAAATGGCGAAACTGCATCTTTTGCCGCAGTTCAGTCAAATGATGACAGACTCAGAACAGCTACTACTCTCAATAAGGGTATTGTCGAACTTGCTGAAGACGGTGAAGACGCACCTAATGTCGCAATTCAGGGAAATGATAAGCGCCTAAAAAAAGCGGACACTGAAAATTACGGCATAATGCGCTTTGCAGAAAACGGTGAAAGTAAAAAACTTCATGCGGTTCAATCAGACGATAAACGTCTTTCGGACAAACGCAATCCTCTTCCGCACGACCACGACTACGCATCTAAACTTCACGAATTTAATTCCCATAGCGGAACAATTTCAATAAAAGCCGACAGAGCAGAAAAATATACCGGAATCACGCCCCCTCCGGAATCTTCTTCGGTTATATATGCTGAAAATTCTTCGGCAGAATCATCGGCAAGTGCAATAACCGGAGTAGCCGGAAAAAATATTTCAGGAAAAAGCTCTTACGGAGTTACAGGTCACAGCCAGTTCATCGGTGTACGCGGACAGTCATCCGGAAATAATAACGAAAAAGGATGCGGAGTTCTCGGCGTATCAAGATTCGGAGCCGGCGGAGTTTTCTCAAGCGAACATGATTTCGCTCTGGTTGCAGACGGTTTCGGAACTATTGAATCCTATGATTCTTCACTGAAGCTGAAAGGCGAAGGTAAGGCTTTTTACGCGAAAGGAAAATCCGAATTCAGCGGTCAGATAAAAATAAATTCTGCGGATACAGAAAACGATTCACCTTCCAACATAACTGAAATGCATAAAGTCGATCAGGAAGAATTCGTTTCTGCCGGTGACATTCTTGTAATTTCAGAAAACGGCGGATCTCTTGCAAAATCGCATCTTCCTTATAATAAATCCGTAGTCGGAGTTGTTTCCGGAAATCCTTCAGTTATAATGAATGATTCCGGAGAAAAAACTTCAACATATCCGGTTGCTCTTTATGGAACTGTTTTAGTAAAAATTGACGCAAGAAACTCACCGGTAAAACCGGGAGATTTTATCGTTACATC